>JBEKCP010000690.1:0-2868 GCA_050014815.1 Thermoguttaceae bacterium
GGCGGGCATGATCTCGGTCCACTTGCCCGTCTGATGGTTGGTATGCGTGCCAACCTGCACCACCAGCACCGGTGCGCCGCAGCGGCCGGAGTAGTCCACGGCCATCGAGGTGGCTGCCTTGCCGCCAACGGCCAGCGCTTGCTGGTAGAGCTTGTTGTCGTTGCTGCCGGACAGATTGGGCTTCTCGTCGATCTTGGCAGAGAGCACGCCGGAACCGTCCGGCTCCGCCTTGAAGTAGCCGGTCTTGCTGAGGTAAAACATGCCGGGGAACACGTAGCGGACACCCATGCCCACCACTTCCAGGGAGCCGCCCTTGCCCATGCCGCGCCCCATGCTTCCCGCGCTGCCTAAAAGGGCCGTCACCACCACGTCCTGCTCGGTGCCCGTCCACCCGTTGCGGAACACGTAGTAGCCGATCGTGGCGTCGACCATCGCCTTCGGCAGTATCTCGCCGGGATTCTGTTCCTTCATGCCCAGCGGCCAATTGGCCAGGGCATACGCGGCCAGGTGCGGATATTCGAGCATGTCGTAGTCCTTCTCCTCGCCGGGTTGCACGACGTGGTTGAAGGTCCACAACAGCGCCGCCTTGTACCGCTCGGGCACGATGCCGAAGCCCTGGGCAAAGTCTCCGTCACCGGACAACTGGTCGCCGCGCGTGAACGGATCGCGGGCATACATGCCGCGTTGGATGTTGCGGACCTGGTTGTCGAACCGCACCAACTCGTAGACCCACTTGGCCGCCTGCCATTGGGCGTTCGAGCACTTCGGGACCAGGTCGCGGCCGGCGGCCACGCGATAGGCCTGGATGAACGGGATGACGCCCGTGTTGGCCGAGATGCGACCGCAGTAGTGCCCCTCGCCGTAGTAGGCATGGTCGCCGAATCCCTCGACCAGCTCGCGGCGGACGTTCTTGACGACCTTCTCCAGCAACTCCTCGACGCGTTTAGGATCGCCGACCGTATCGCCTCGCAGCGCCAACAGCCCGATGCCGGCCCCGCCCGAGTGGGCGCCCCAGTGGTTGCAGCCCGGGCCGTGGGACGGCCGCTCGGCAATGGGCGCTGCGTTGCGGATGATCGCGTCGGCGACTTTCTTCCGCGTGGCCTCGTCCCAGCCGTCGTAGGCCATGTCGTAGGCCAGGCCGACGGCTGCCACGCAAGGCCCGGTACGGAGCTGCCCTTTGCCCGGCCACGTGTAGCGGCCGTCCGGGTTCGCCTTGGCGGACAACGTCTGGAGCATGGCTTCCTTGGCCTCTTCGGCGTACTTGGCGTCGCCGGTGATCTGGTAGAGGAAGGCATGGCCCGCGGCGTTCCAGGTCGTGAATCGCTTCGCCAGCATGTCCCGGCAGCGCTGGAGGATGATCTTGCCCTCCGGCGTCTCGGCCCGGCGCCGCAATTCCGGCAGATCGCTCTTGCGGAAGATGAGCCGCGGATGCTCGCCCGGCTGGACCGCCTGCCCGTTTCTCGCGGGAACAGACCAATCGACCTCGGCGCTGCGCGGATGGATGTCTTCCACGGGCGGTCGGGCGATGTCATCGCCGGCCGTCAGACGGAGTGGACCGAATGCCGCTGCAATCAGCAGCGCCATTCCCATCGCACAAGAACTTCTCGTCATCGTTCTCCTCCTCAACTTGGTGCTACCGGTCGCCGCTGACGGGTTTCGGAAACATTCCGAAAAGTCATGTCCCGGACAGCAACGCAAATCGCTCACGGTGTGCCTCTACCCTAATAACAAAGCTGAAGGCGATTGCGCCGCAAGAATCGCAAAAGATTCATCGTGGCGGAAACGGCAACTCCCTCTAAAGGTGGGAAGTGGGGCTTTGGTGGGTGTACAAATCCGCCACTCCCCATTGTAATCTCCAGGCCGTGGCAATGCCCACACCGGACTGGCTGGGAACCTACCCGCCCCACTTCGTTTCGCACCCATAACCGCACCATCCGCCTGGGCAGACCTTGAAGCCGGCAGCCACCACTCGTTCCGAGAAGAACCAGCGCTCGTATTTCACCAATTCGCAGCCATCGCCGGAGTAGACAAACTGGCAACTTTTCACGCGGACTTGAACCCATCAAAGGCCCGCTTCCATCCCTTAGAGGGGTATGTCCTTTCCGCCATGATGAATCTTTTGCGATTCTTGCGGCGCAATCGCCTTCAGCTTTGTTATTAAGGTAGAGGCACACCATGAGCGATTTCCCGTTCAACATGAATCACCCTACGGTCGAGTGGGCCAGGCTGGCCGATTGGACCGATGGCGAGCTGCTGCACGTTTACGCCGAAATGCAGGCGGAGCAAGCACTTCGGGAGATCGTCGCCCGGTACGGGGCGATGGTTTACGGCGTCTGCCTGCGGATACTGGGCGACCATCATGAGGCGGAAGACGCGGCCCAGGCGACGCTGATCCTGTTTTGCCGCAGGGCCCCAAAACTGTCGCGAGCCACGTCTCTTCCGGGCTGGCTGGCCAAGACCGCTCGGACGACCGCTTTGAACGCCCGGCGACGGACGCTGGCCGAGCGGCATCGCGATACCGAAGCAGCGAGGAGCAAAGAAATGTCTGTGCAAGACGATTCGGCAACGGCGTCGGAAGCGGCTGCCCATCTGGACGAAGCCTTGGGGTCGCTGCCAGCGAAGTACCACGACGCCGTGGTATTGCGGTACATGGCGGGGTTGAGCGCGGCGGAAACCGCCGAATCGCTGGGTTGCCCGCGGAGCACGGCGACCAGCCGGGTGCTTCGCGGTCTGGAAAAGATGCGGAAGTTTCTTGGCCGCCGCGGCTACGCGCCGGCGCCGGCGGCGGTGGCCGGCATGTTCGGGCAGACCCAGGCGGCCATGCCTGCCGGATTGGCCGCGCAGATAGTCGCCTGCTGTACGGGCAAA
>JBEKCP010000691.1:0-2834 GCA_050014815.1 Thermoguttaceae bacterium
ATGGATGGCAACCTGACGCGCGAGGGGATCACGGCAGACTTCGAGGCGCTGAAACGGGCCGGGATCGGCGGGGTGATCTTCATGGAGGTGGATGTGGGCATCCCGCGCGGGCCGGTCAAGTTCATGAGCCCCGAGTGGCGTGTGCTGTTTAAGCACGCCGTCGCCGAGGCGGAGCGGCTGGGGTTGCAGATCACGCTGAATGCCGGGCCGGGTTGGACCGGGAGCGGCGGGCCGTGGGTGAAGCCGGAACAGTCCATGCAGCACATCGTGGCAAGCGCGGTGGATGTCACGGGGCCGAAACACTTCGACGAAGTACTTCCGCGCCCGCAGCGGCGGCCGGCTTTCTTCGGCGACGGCCAGTTGCCGCCGGAACTGGAGAAGGCGAAGAACGATTTCTATCGCGACGTCATGGTCCTGGCCTTTCCGACACCGGCAGGCAATCAGCGCATCAGCGACATCGATGAGAAGGCGCTTTATGTGCGAGCACCGTATTCTTCGGCGCCGAATGTGAAGGCTCGGCTGCCGTCCGCGGCGAGTTATCCCGTCTTGCCGGCTGACGCGGTGGTGGCCGCGGACCGGGTGGTGGACCTGACGGCGAAGCTGGACGCCAGTGGCCGGCTGGCCTGGGACGTCCCAGAGGGGAAGTGGACCATCCTGCGTTTCGGTCGCACGAGCAACGGCGCCGGCACACGGCCCGCGCCGCTGCCGGGGCTGGGGCTGGAAAGCGATAAGTTCGACAAGGCCGCGCTGGACGCACACTTCGACGCGTTCATCGGCGCGTTGCTGCGCGAGATCGGGACGCCAACGAACAGCGCAGGAGCAGGGTGGACTATGCTCCACATTGACAGTTGGGAAATGGGCGCGCAGAACTGGACAGTCGGCTTTCGCGAGGAGTTCCGCCACCGCCGGGGTTATGACCCGATGCGCTATCTACCGACAGTGACGGGCCGAGTGGTGGATAGCCTCGAAGTCTCGGAGCGTTTCCTTTGGGATTTGCGCCAGACGGCCCAAGAGCTGGTGATCGAGAATCACGCGGAGCATCTCAAGGCGCTCGGACACCAGCACGGCTTGGGGCTTTCAATGGAGCCTTACGACATGATGCCTTGCGCCGACATGAGCATTGGCGCGGTGGCTGATGTGCCGATGTGCGAGTTCTGGCTCTACGGCTTCGATACGGCTTTCAGCGTCATCGAGGCGGCCTCCATCGGGCACACTTGCGGACGCCCAGTGATTGCGGCGGAGTCGTTCACTTCCGGCGACGCCGAGCGGTGGCAGGCGTATCCGGGCACGATGAAGGTGCTGGGCGACTGGGCGTTAAGCGCGGGCGTGAATCGCATGGTGTTCCACAGATACCAGCACCAGCCGTCGTTGGACCGTAAGCCAGGGATGACAATGGGGCCGTATGGCGTCCACTGGGAACGCACGCAAACGTGGTGGGACATGGTGGGCGCATATCATGAGTACCTGGCTCGCTGTCAGTTCATGCTGCGGCAGGGACTGCCGGTGGCGGACATTTGCTACCTGGCGCCGGAAGGCTCACCGCAGGTCTTCCGTCCGCCGGCTTCGGCCACGCGCGGCAACCCGCCTGAGCGCCTGGGCTATAACTTCGATGGCTGCGCACCGGAGACGTTGATCGCGCGGATGTCGGTCAATAATGGGCGCCTGGTGCTGCCCGACGGTATGAGCTACCGCGTGCTGGTGCTGCCGGAAACGCCAACCATGACTCCGGCTCTGCTGCGGAAGGTCAAGGAATTGGTCAAGGCTGGTGCGACGGTAGTTGGCCCGCCGCCGCTGAAATCCCCGAGCCTGAGTGGTTTTCCGGGGTGCGATGCAGAGGTGAAGAAACTGGCGGCAGAGATGTGGGGAGCGGGATGGGAAGGGAATGGGAGTGATGGGAAGAATGTGAGCAGGAATAGGGCACGCCGCGTGATTTGGCAAGATGCGTGGAAGACGGCGTTGGAGCTGGGCCCGATGGGTATGGCCCCTTGGGGAAACGTGGAGAAGCCGAGTACGGAGCCTAACGTCTTCTGCGAGTTCAACGTCGTCTCAGATTTGCTGGCTAAATCGGGCCTCCCGCCGGACTTCGAGTCAGACGGCCCGATACGCTACACCCATCGGCGAACTAAGGAGGCGGATATCTACTTTGTCGCTAACCGCGAAGACCGCCGGGTGGAAGCAAACTGCACGTTCCGCGTATCCGGCAAAGCGCCGGAGCTGTGGGATCCGTTGAGCGGGCAGGTGCATGACTTGCCGGAGTTTGCATCGGGCTATGGGCGTACGACTGTAGCCATGCGGTTTGAGCCCGCGCAGTCGTTCTTCGTCATCTTCCGCAAGCCCTCGGCAGAGCGTAAACGCGATCTCCCGATCAGCAACGATGCCGGTCAGGTAATCGGCTCCCGGAATTTCCCGGTCACAACGAGGGTGGCCGAGCTGTCTGGGCCTTGGAGTGTCTCGTTCGATCCCAAGTGGGGCGGACCGGAGAACGTGACATTCGAGGCGTTGGAAGACTGGAGCAAGCGCAAGGAAGACGGAATCAGGTTCTATTCGGGCACGGCGATCTATCGGAAAGTGTTTGACGCGCCCAGCCTCCTTGGTGGCCAGCGCATCTACCTGGACTTGGGAGCGGTGAAGAACCTGGCGCGGGTTCGACTCAACGGGCACGATCTGGGCGTAGTCTGGTGCGCTCCGTGGCGAGTGGACATCACCGGCGCCGTGAAGGCCCGGGATAACCAGTTGGAGATTGTCGTGGCCAACTTGTGGCCGAACCGGCTGATCGGGGACCAGTCGCTGCCGCCCGAGAAGCGGCTGACCTGGACGACATGGAATCCGTTCAA
>JBEKCP010000692.1:0-2822 GCA_050014815.1 Thermoguttaceae bacterium
ATGCCGCCGACCCGCTGGTCGCGGCGATGGCCCCGCACTGTCCGGGCCAGGTCGTCTACTTCGCCATCGACGGCCGGCAGGAGGTTCTGGCCCGGCACCTCGCCGCCGGTGGCCGGGGTGTGCTGGTCGAGGACGGCTGGATCGTGCTGGCCGAGTTTTCGCGGCGCGAACCGCTCATCGCCCTGGAGGCTACGCCCTCGACCTGCGGCGGGCGGGTCGCATTCCAGGTTGAGAACGTCCTGGCCGCCGCGGCCGCCGCCTGGCTCCTCGACCTGCCCCGCGAGGCGATTCGCCAGGGGCTGGCCTCGTTCGCCGGCGACGACACCCAGGCCCCGGGCCGGTTCAACGTGTTTACGGTGACGTGCAAGCCGCCCTCGCCGGAACGAGAATCGGGCCAGTCCCCGGACAGGCTCCTGGCCACCGTCGTCGTCGACTACGCCCACAACGCCTCGGCGCTGGCGGCGGTGGCCCAGGCCGTCGAGAACCTCCCGCACGGACGGCGAATCATAACCTTCAGCGGCTGCAACCGTCACGACACCGACGTCCTGCGGCAAGGCGAGATCCTGGGCAGGAGTTTCGATCGCATCATCCTCTACGAGGACCGCGACCACTCCGACCGCGCGGACGGCGAGCTGAACTCGCTCCTGCGACAGGGCATCCGCGCCGGCGGCAGCCCCGAAGTGGTCGAGTACCCGAGTGAGCCGGAGGCCCTCGCCGCCGCGATGGCCGAACTGCGCCCCGGCGACCTATTGGTCCTCGGCGCCGAGTCGATCGAGAAGGCCATCGAAACGGTCCGCGCGCATAATCCCGAAGGGACTCGCTGTGCAAGCCAGGGCGCAGCCCTGGGACAGAAGCTGCTCAGTCCAAGGCCGGTTTCTCGGTAGCGCGCCGCTTCAGGGCTTCATGACCTTGGATTGGGATTCGCTTCCCGGGGCTTCGCTTCGGGCTGTCGAACCGTGCCCCTGCGGGGCTGAAGAAGACAGGAAAACACAGTTTTGGAAACCCACGGCGACGCCTGGAAGACGATCCCCGAGGGCATCCGGAGCCATCTGGCCGAGGAGCTGCACGTCGACGAATCGCTGGTCTCGGCGTTCGCGCCGGACCTCGATGCGCAGCTTCGTTTCCAGCCGGGTTTGGTCGTGATGACGAACCGGCGCCTGCTGTCGTTGGAGCCCGAGACGGCCGAGGCCTCGCCGCCGGCGCGCGAGGCCGGGGTGCGCGAACTCACGCCCAAAGGACGCGCCTGGCGGTGCTGGCCGTTGGCCGCGGATCTCCAACTCCGCGAAAGCGGCTCCGCCGCCGTCGGAACGCTGGAGTTGGTCGGGCCTCAGGGCCGGGTGGCCCAGTGGCGATTCACGCCGGGCCGGTCGCCGGACGTGCGCCGATTTGTCGAGCGTCACCGCGGCCTGCTCTCCGGCCGCGTGCTCGACGAGCCCGCGGAGGGGGATAAAGAAGAGGCCGAGGAACCACTGCCGGGGGCCCGCTCGACGACCCTGTCGCTCTTGCGGCTCTGGTGGTTCGCCCGGCGCCACGCCGTGATGATCCTGGTGGGCTTCTTCCTGACGCTCTTGACGACGTTCGTGAGCCTGATCCCCCCGTACCTGACGATGCCCCTTCTGGACAAGATCCTCATTCCGTACCAAGGCGACTACGAGGCGGTGCTGGCCACGGCCGGGACGGACCCGGCGGCTCGGGCCGCGGCCCTTGACCAACTGGCCGCACGGCACCAGCTTGCGTTCGCCATGGTGCCCTGGTATCTGGGCGGTCTGGCCGGGGCCGCGATCCTGGCCTGGGCGCTGAGTTGGGTCCAAGGCTGGGTCAGCAACCGCGTCAGCGAACGTATCAGCGCCGACCTGCGCAACACCACCTACGCCCACCTGCTGCGCCTGTCGCTGGAGTACTTCGGGGGCAAACGGACCGGCGATCTGATGTCGCGCATCAGCAGCGACACCGACCGCATCTGCGTGTTCCTCTCCGACACGGCGGTGGACTTCATCAGCGACGCGCTGCTGATCGTCGGCACCGCAGCCGCGCTGACCTCGATCGACCCGCTGTTGGGGCTCGCCACGTTCGCCACCTTCCCGCTGATCGGCTGGCTCATCCTCTGGGTCCGCAATCACCTGTCCACCGGCTTCGCCCGCGGCTACCGCGCCTGGGACACGATGACCAGCATGCTGGCCGACACGATTCCGGGCATCCGCGTCGTCAAGGCCTTCGCCCAGGAGAGCCACGAGATCCAGAAGTTCGCCGCCAGCAACGACCGCATCCTGAAGTGCAACGACCGGGTCAACGCCGTCTGGACGTTCTTCTGGCCGCTGGTCGTGCTGTTGAACCAGTTCGGGCTGCTGGTGATCTGGGCGTTGGGCGTGTACCGCATCCACAGCCACCTGATCACGGTGGGCGTGCTGACGGCGTTCATCACCTACATCGGCCGCTTCTACATGCGGCTGGAATCGATGACGCGCATGTTCACGGCCGTGCAGCGGGCGGCGGCCAGCACGCTGCGGGTGTTCGAGATACTCGATCGCGTCTCCAGCGTTCCCGAGCCGGCCCGTCCGACCCGCCCCGGGCGGGTGCGCGGCGAAATCGAACTCCGCCACGTCAGTTTCCGCTACGGCGCCCGCGAGGTGATCCACGACTTGGGTCTGCGGATCCGGCCGGGCGAGATGATCGGCGTGGTCGGCCCCAGCGGCGCCGGCAAGACCACCCTGGTGAACCTCGTCTGCCGCTTCTACGACGTCGGCGAGGGCTCGATCCTGGTCGACGGCACCGACATCCGCGACTTCCCCGTCGAGGAGTATCGTCGCAATATCGGCATCGTG
>JBEKCP010000693.1:0-2820 GCA_050014815.1 Thermoguttaceae bacterium
GCGGGAGTTGCTCGACCGGGCCGCGGCCCTCGATCCAGCAGCCGTGGCAGCGGAGGTTGCAGGCGTTGGTCAGGGCGAGGAACAAGAAGGGCGGAAACAGATCGCCCCGCTCGACGCGCTTCTTGTAGGCCGCCACGGCCCGCATCCCCCGGTACGCCCAGAGATATCCGGCCTTCCACGCCAGGCGCGGCGATATCTCGGTGGCGAATCGGTAGGCGAGGCGAGCGAGCATGCGGCGGAAGGCGGAAGGATGAAGGTGTTTAGCGGACGGGCTTGCCCGTCGTGTGTGCATGTGGGGTTTCCGACACAGCCTGGAGTATAGCACCTTGCCGGCGCGAACGCCACTCTTGTACAATGGTCCCCGATGATCGAGTTTCCGCGACTATTGGCCGCGTATCAGACGGCGCGGCAAGATCTGTTGGCCCAGCGCGAGGCGTCGGGGCACTGGGTGGGGCAACTCTCCAGCTCGGCCCTCTCGACCGCCACGGCCGCCAGTGCGCTGGCGGTGGTGGCCCGCCACGTCCCGGACGAGTCGCGGCGGCAAGCCTATCAGGACGTCGCGGGTCGCGCGGTCCGCTGGCTGGCCGGCCGTCAAAATGAAGACGGGGGCTGGGGCGACACCGACAAGAGCTTCTCGAACATCGCCACGACGATGCTGGTCGAGGCGGCTTTCCACCTGGCCGGCGCCGCGGGGGAACATGCCGATCCGCTTGGCCGGGCCCGCGCCTACGTCGAGGCCCAGGGAGGCATCGCCGGGCTCCGGCGCCGCTACGGCGAGGACAAGACGTTCGCCGTGCCGATCCTGACCAGCGCCGCGTTGGCAGGGCTGGTGCCCTGGCGCGAAGTGCCCCCTCTGCCCTTCGAGTTGGCGTGCCTGCCGCATGCGTTGCTCCGTTTCCTGCGGCTGCCGGTCGTCAGTTATGCGATCCCCGCGCTGGTGGCCGTCGGCCAGGCGCGGTATTTCCATCGCCGGCCCCGCAACCCGCTGGCCTGGCTCGTGCGGCGGCTGGCGGTCGGCCGCAGCCTCCGGACGCTCGAAGCCATGCAGCCCCCCAGCGGCGGATTCCTCGAGGCCATACCGTTGACGAGCTTCGTCGTGATGAGCCTCGCTTCGATCGGCCGGGTGGACCACAACGTCACCCGCCGCGGCGTGGGCTTCCTGTTGGACTCGGTCCGCGCTGACGGATCGTGGCCCATCGACACGAACCTGGCCGTCTGGAATACGACGCTGGCCGTCGGCGCGTTGGCCGCCGCCAGCGGCGACGTCGGCGCGCTGGGCTGCCTCGATTGGCTGCTGGACGCCCAGCACCGGGAGGTCCATCCCTTTACGCGCGCGGCCCCGGGCGGCTGGGCCTGGAGCGACGCCAGCGGCGCCGTGCCCGATGCCGACGACACGGCCGGCGCCCTGTTGGCCCTCATGGTGCTCTTGAATTCCGGGGGTCAGGCGAACCGGCAGCGGATCGAGGCGGCGGCCCTGTCGGGCGTCGATTGGCTCCTGGCCGTCCAGAATGCCGACGGCGGCTGGCCCACCTTCTGCCGCGGCTGGGGACGACTGCCCTTCGACCGGAGCGGCACCGACCTGACGGCCCACGCGATCCGAGCGCTCCACGCCTGGCAGCACTGGTTCCCCGACCGAGACATCGACCTGGCGATCGGCGAGGGATTGGATTTCCTCGCCGGCCAGCAGCGGCCGGACGGGAGTTGGCGTCCCTTGTGGTTTGGAAACCAATATCACGACGAGGAGGAGAACCCCGTCTACGGCACCGCCCGAGTACTGCTGGCCTACCGCGACCTCGGCCTGATCGAGAGCCAGCCGGCGCAACGGGGGCTCGCGTGGCTGGCCGCCCATGCCGATGCCGGCGGCGGCTGGGGGGCCACCGGCGACACCCCGGGGCGCCTGGCATCGCTGGGGCGGTCGAGCGTCGAGGAAACGGCGCTGGCGGTCGAGGCCCTCCTGGCCGATCACGGCAACCCCGCCCTCCAGTCCACCCTGGAAGACGGCCTCCATTGGCTCCTGGAGGCCGTCGCTGCGGGCCGCCACTGCGAGGCGGCCCCCATCGGCCTCTACTTCGCCAAGCTCTGGTATTACGAGCGGGTGTACCCCAGGGCGTTCACCGTGGCCGCCCTGGGCCGCGCGATTCGCCACTTCTCCGCCCGTAATTCCGTGGACACATAACTAATTATTGACAGAGTCGGAGGAATCTGGTACGTTTCGCGGATGTGGCAGGGTCGGTTCGCCTCGTTCGTCATGGACGAGCCGTACCTGCTGGCGGCCGCACGGTACGTGGAGCTCAACCCACGGCCGCGCGAGACTTCGGGGAGAGGCATCGTGCTCACTAGGCGCGCCCGCGTTTGCGCTGGGACGTTCTTTACAGCAGGCCTGGCGTTTTGGCTCCCATCGGTTGTTCTTCACGCGATGCGCGGGCCAAGGTTCGGCGTTTTCGATATGCTGGTTCTTTCCGTGGCTTCTCCCGGGACGGCCTGTGTCGTCTTTGTGGCCCTCTGTGCGGTGGGATGGGGATGTTCCTTGGCGTGGAGGGTGTCAATGTTTCTGCTGGGTATCTGGATGTTGGGGCCACCCAGCATGACGTTCGGGGCCACGTTCTCCGGAGGTGGACTAAGTGTGCCGAGCAGTCTTGGGGAACTCGTGTTCCTGTTGGCGTGTTTTGCTGTGTCCACGCCGATGATGGCAACTTACGACGGTTCGCTATTCGCACTATTCATCGTTACCTGTGTTTTTGCAGTGCTCCTGATAGCCGCAGTCGCTGACCGGAAAAGTTGACAGCCACCAGCACTGAGAGGGCTGTGTCCTGGAGTGGA
>JBEKCP010000694.1:0-2816 GCA_050014815.1 Thermoguttaceae bacterium
GAAGCTCGACCAATGGCCCGGCTTGTAGACGCCGCCGCCGCGTTCCACGTCCGAGGGCCGCATGTAGGCATGGCGGATCTCGAACGGCAACTTGGGCTTCTCCTTCTTGGCCTGCGCCCGCTGGGCATCGGTCTTGTCGGCATCCTCGCTGCGGCGGCAGCCGCGGCAGCCGGGCAGGGCCATCAACAGGGCCAAGGCCAACTTCAGCCAGAGATGCCGATTCCGTCCGCCCGGTCCCCTCTCACTCCGGGAGCGACCTTGCTGCGCACGGTGCCCGAGGGTGAGGGCGGCTTGAGATCGATCCACTTGATGCCGCGCTCTCTGTAGCATCCCCTCACCCCCTGCCCCTCTCCCGGCGGGAGAGGGGAGCCAAAGCGTCAAAGGATGAACCTGCTCAGGTCCTCGTCCTCGATCACCGAATCGAGCCGCTCGCGGACGTAGGCGGCGTCGATCTCGACGCGGCCGGCGCCCATGTCGGGGGCCTCGAAACTCAACTTCTCCAGCAGCCGCTCCATGATCGTGTAGAGCCGCCTCGCGCCGATGTTCTGCGTCCGCTGGTTGACCTGGAAGGCGACCTGGGCCAGCTCGCGGACCGCGTCGTCGGTAAAGCGGACCTCGACGCCCTCCGTGCCCAGCAGCGCCTCGTACTGCTTCGTCAGCGCCCCCTTGGGCTCGGTCAAGATGCGGATGAAATCGTCGCGGGTGAGGTCGCCCAGCTCGACGCGGATCGGGAAGCGGCCCTGGAGCTCGGGCATCAGCTCGCTCGGTTTCGCCCGGTGGAACGCCCCCGCCGCGATGAACAGGATGTGGTCCGTCTTGACGAACCCGTAACGGGTCTGCACCGTGGTCCCCTCGACGATCGGCAGGAGGTCGCGCTGCACGCCCTGCCGCGACACGTCGGCCCCGTGCGTCCCCTCGCCGGCCACGATCTTGTCGATCTCGTCGAGGAAGATGATGCCGACGTTCTCGGCCAGGTCGATCGCCGCCGCCTGGACCTTCTCCTGGTTCACCAGGGCGTCGCACTCCTGGTCGAAGATCACGCGGCGGGCCTCCGCCACCGACAGATCCCGCCGGCTGGTGTGCTTGGGCAGGATCTTCTCGAACATGCCTTGCAGGTCGAAGTCCATCTGCTCGGTGCCGATGCCGGTGAGCATCATGGGCACGGCCCTCTGCTCGACGACGAGTTCGACACGGCGGTCGTCCATCGCGCCGGCGGCCAGCATGTCCCGCACCTTCTCCCGGGTCCGCTGGTAACGCTCCGGCGACTGGCCGCCTTCCGCGGCGGAGTCGAGGGCCGGCGGAGCGGGGACCAGGAGGTCCAGGAGCCGCTCCTCGGTCCGGCGGCGGGCCTCCTCCTCGACCCCCTCCCGCTCCTGCTGCCGCACCAGCGCGATCGCGTTCTCGACCAGCTCGCGGATCATGCTCTCGACATCGCGGCCGTAGTAGCCGACCTCGGTGTAGCGGGTGGCCTCGACCTTGATGAACGGCGCGCCGGTGAGCTTGGCCAGCCGCCGGGCGATCTCGGTCTTCCCGACGCCCGTCGGGCCGATCATCATGATGTTCTTCGGCGCCACTTCCTGCCGCATGTCGTCGCCGAGCCGCTGCCGCCGCCAGCGATTGCGGATGGCCACGGCCACCGCCCGCTTCGCGTCGTCCTGGCCCACGATGTGCCGGTCCAGCTCGGTCACGATCTCCCGGGGCGTCAAGTCTCGCACGGCAGCTCCTCAACTATGATGTGCGTGTTCGTGTAGACGTCGATGCCGGCGGCGATCTCGAGCGACTTGCGGACGATCTCCGCCGCCCCCAGGTCGCTGTGGGCCAACAGCGCACGGGCCGCCGCCACCGCGTAGCTCCCGCCCGAGCCGATCCCCAGCACGCCGTCGGTCGGCTGGATCACGTCGCCGTTGCCGGTCACCAGGAGCGTGTGCCGGGCATCGACCACGGCCAGGAGCGCTTCCAGCCGGCGGAGCACCCGGTCGGTCCGCCATTCCTTGGCCAGCTCCGTCGCCGCCCGCGGCATGTTCGACGGATAGTCCTTCAGCTTCGCCTCGAAACGCTCCAGCAGCGCGAAGGCGTCGGCACTGGAGCCGGCGAATCCCGTAATCACCTTCTGGTCGGCCAGCCGCCGGATCTTGACGGCATCCGCCTTCATGATCGAATTGCCCACCGTCACCTGCCCGTCGCCTCCGATGGCCACCATGCCACGGTGCCGGACGCTCAGCACGGTCGTCGAGTGCGTTCTTGCCATAGATAGATGACCTCTCGCTTGCCCAATGGGATACGAGGATACGGGAACTTCCGGCCGAATCCAACAATCAATATGGTGGAAAACGAGGTTGCGCACCAGGGATGGACCATTATGGGTGGATGGCATATACCCCATACGAGTATATGACGTTTGGTTTCTCACAGCGGAGACAGAAGATATATGCTAATCATTGTAGAGTGGAAAATGGGGATTTCGCCAATCAGGATGATTGCAAACTTGGCGAAACTTGCGTAAGATGCGGATACTGTCGAACCGACAAGAAACCCTTGGGAACGGGAGGAAACCGAGATGAAACGACGAACGGGAGTGATGCTGGCGACTTTGGTTGCGACGCTCTTCTTCGCGACCGATGCGGTCTGGGCCTGTCGATGTCTGGACCGGGTAATGGTCAGTCGATGCGGGCGGCGGTGCTGCCAGGAGCCCTGCTGCTGCTGGACGCAACCGCCCTGCTGTGCCTGTGCGGTATGCCTGCCATCGGCATGTGGGCCGGTCGGGTGCTGTGCGCCCGCAGCCGAGGGAGTTGGGGCGATGGGGACCGACGCAGCGA
>JBEKCP010000695.1:0-2807 GCA_050014815.1 Thermoguttaceae bacterium
CGGTTACAGGAGGCTCATGCTCCAGATGTCGTGTGTGGCACAGGCGCCCTCGTCTGTGATGATGCCGTTAAGCCATTATGCACAGCCGGGGGCGGCTGTGCCACACCGCCTGTAACTGAGGCATTATGCCAGCCGTATTTTTCATTTTGCGCCCAACCGAACTGTGGGATATACTTCGGGCAGAGGGTGATGGGAAGAGGGAGGCTTGCCATGAAAACCCGCATGATGGCGTTGCCGGGCATTGCGTGCCTGCTCGCGGGAATTCTCGCCGCGCCGCTGGCCGCCCAGACCTCGAACAATTCCTACCTGACGAGCACCTCGACGACCGGCATTCAGCCGGTGAACGACCTGCTTCCGGTCCTTGTGACGTTCACCGGCCCGCAGAACTGGGATGCCGTCGGCTCGGCGACCGGGCAGAGCAACGGGACGAATGGCTCCGGAAGCGGCCAGTGGTGGCCCGTCGCGCCCTCCGCCGCTCAGTCGCCGACGGCTTCGTCGAGGTGGGGCACAGGCTCGTTCGCCGCTGTGGCCGGTAATTTGCCACTAAGGGCATCCGGAGCAGCGCCTGACGGCGTCACGATGAGCGCCAGACCGGTCTGGCCGAACTTCGCGCCGATCGCTTCGGTCCAGCCTGTGCCCAATCCGCCCGCCGCAGCGGTTCGCCTGCCGCCGCCAATCTGGAAAAAGTAGCAACACAAACAACCTATAGAGGAAAAGTTGTTTGTGTCCCCAGTCACCTTAAGATCGCGAACAGAAAAGCTTGACGTCCGCACTGGCTGACGATATGCTACGGGCGCATGGTGCACCGGAGTCTCGGCAAATGAAGACTTGAGTAGAATAACAAGAGCGGTATCGCAAAAGGACGATGAGGAAAAACTGAAATGAGCTACTCGTTCCTCGACTTGGCATATGACGTCCTGAAACAGGCGAAACAGCCTATGACGTACCAAGAGATCTGGCAGTTCGGGCACGACAAGGGACTCTCGGCGAAACTTGAAACCGCTGGAAAGACGCCCTGGCAGAGCCTCGGCGCAAGGCTTTACGTCGAAGTGCGCGACAACGACGGTGGCAGGTTCATCAAGGTCGGAAACAGGCCCATGCGATTCTTCCTGAAAGAACGCGCGGAGGAATTGCCGGCGGATGTTATTAGCAAGATCGAGAAGGACGAAGGGAAGAAGGCGGAACGGAAGACGGCTTACCACGAACGGGACTTGCACCCTCTTCTAACGTACTTCGCCTACGCGAATCCAGCGTTCAACCGAGGTCGATCCATCTACACAAAGACCATCCTGCACGAGAAATCAATCAAGGTCGGATATAACGAGTGGATTCACCCCGATATGGTCGGTTTTTTCCTGCCGCTCGATGACTGGCAACCGAATGTGATTGAGTTCAATCGCCTCTCCGACAAAAACGCCCTCCGCTTGTTTTCGTTTGAGATCAAGAAGGGATTGACAAAGGCAAACTACAGAGAGTCCTATTTCCAGGCTGTCTCCAATTCCTCGTGGGCGCACGAAGGCTACCTTGTCGCGATTGATATTTTGCAAGATGACGATTTCCTTGCGGAGTTGCAGAGACTCACCTCTTCGTTCGGAATCGGAATCATACATCTCGACCCTGCCGACATCGACGGTTCGCGCATACTCTATCCGTCGCGGCTTAGGGAATCGCTCGACTGGGAAACCATCAACAAACTCTGCGAGCAGAACCCGGACTTCGACAATTTCCTGCGAGACGTGAAGATCGATTTCGAGTCTAAGCGCATTCACCGTTCGGAATACGATGAGGTTGCCAAGGACATCGCCGAGTACATCAAAGAGAAGATGAACATCGTACAAGGGAGCGGTTCGTAACGTTAAACCTCGATCGGTCAAAACCACTTCATCATTCATCACTCGTACTTCTTCGTTATACTCGTTTCGCCCATTCTCTAAGCTTCGCGGCGAGGTTCGGGTCGGAGGCGGGTCTCTTGAGACGGAGCCGCGCGGCGAGGCCGCCGGGGACCTGTTTGGCGACGGCGTTGAGCGTTCGGTCGCCGCCGGTGCAAAGGTAGGTGCAGAAGGCGCAGACTTTCTTTCCGTCGAGGTTAACTTTCTTAAGATAGCTCCGCACGGCGGGCGGCGGTTTGAGTCCCCAGAGGGGCGTTCCGATGATGACGGTCTTGCGCCCGGCGATGTTGTGCTCGCTGGTGAGGTCCGCTTCGCGCTTGAGCGTGGTGTCCAGGGCGGCGCTCAGCCATCCGAGCACGCCGGAGCGGCCTTTGCCTCGCGGATTTCCTCGAGGTCGGCATCGAGGAGTGCGGCAAGCTGCCCGGCGACTTTACGCGTGACGCCGGTGCGGGAGTAGTAGGCGATCACAATGGGTTTCATCACGGACCCTTCCCCAAATATCCAAATCCGAATTTCCAATTTCCAATCAGCACCGGAAGCTCCGCTACTTATCGGATATTGGGAATTCGAGCTTGGTCATTGCGTCAGCCGCCATTCTCGGGCGCGGCGGCGACTCGGCTTCGGGCGAGGTCCATCAGCACCTGATGCGTGCCGAGCAGTTCCGCCTTCGCCGCGATTCCGCCGGCTGGATCGGCGGCGGCGGGCTGGTCCGCCGCAGCTCTAGCGGAGGCGGACGGCTGGCGCTGGACGTAGGAGCCATCGGGCTGCATGTCCCAGGCCTGGCGCCGGTCGTGGAGC
The DNA here is from genome assembly GCA_050014815.1 of Thermoguttaceae bacterium. Classification (GTDB taxonomy): domain Bacteria; phylum Planctomycetota; class Planctomycetia; order Pirellulales; family Thermoguttaceae; genus JBEKCP01. The sequence goes on from JBEKCP010000695.1 coordinate 2,688, forward strand.
ATGACCTGGAGGATGGTCCAGACCGTCTCGCGCAGCGGGCGGTCCTCGATGGGCGCGCTGATCTCGACGCGCGCGAGCAGGTTGCGGTACATCCAGTCGGCCGAGCCGAAGTAGAAATCG
>JBEKCP010000696.1:0-2787 GCA_050014815.1 Thermoguttaceae bacterium
TCACGTCGTACGTCGTGGGCACTTCGATGACGATCAATGCCCAGGCGACGCTGATTATAGAATGACAGGGGGGAGGCGCAATGTTTCCTGGAAGGAATGAGAACCATCGCTCATGCCGCACGCGGCGCGGGGCGATTACCGCCCTGGTCGCCGTGATGCTGCCGTTCCTGGTCCTGCTGGCCGCCTTTGCGGTGAACGTGGCCTACATGGAGCTGACGCGGACCCAGCTCCGCATTGCATGCGATTCGGCCGCGAAGGCCGCGCTGGTGAACTTCGGCGCGACGCAGAGCCAGGCCACCGCCTGCACGTTCGCCAACACGGTGGCGGCCAACAACCCCGTCGCCGGCCAGGCAGTGACTTTTTCCAGCACCAACATCCGGTTCGGCAACTCTACCAAGAATGGCGGCGTCTACGTCTTCGCGCTGGCGGGCACGCCGACGAACAGCGTGCAGGTGACCGGCACCGTGACCCCGAACCTGATGATCGGCGCGTACATGCCCGTCGGCACCTTCACCGCGCAACAGGTCTCCGTGGCGACGCGGATCAGCCATGACATCGTGCTGGTGCTGGATCGTTCGGCGTCGATGGCCTTCGACCTCAGCGCCAACGAGTTCGTCTATCCGCCCGATGTCAGCACCAACGCCACCATGCTGCAATGTTACTTCCTGCCGCCAAGCACCACGGCCAGCCGCTGGGCGGCGCTGACCGCGGCGGTGAACAGCTTCATAAGCGTCCTCCAGGCCCGAAACCTGGACGTCCACGTGGCGCTGGTCACCTATGCGGACGCCTACACCTTCGGCAACTACAGCGTGACGCAAGCATCGCTCGACGTCCAGCTCACGTCGAACCTCAGTTCGATCACCACCGCCATGAACGTCTGGGGACAGAAGCCGCTGCTGGGGAACACGGACATCGAAGCTGGACTGTCGCTGGCGCAGGGGGAGTTGACGAGCACTCGCGCGCGGACCTGCGCCGATCGCACGATCATCCTGCTGACCGACGGCGTGGCGACCAGCGGCAACCTGGATATTCCCAGCCTCGTCCTGGCGGATCGCCAGAACTCGAATATCGTGACCCAGGTAATCACCTTCGGCGGCGAGGCGAACAGCGGCACCGTGCAAACGCAGATGCAAAACGCCGCGCAGAACGGCAACGGCGTCTTCTATCCCGCCCCGACCGCGGCGCAACTGCAGCAGGCCTTTATCGACATCGCCGACAGCTTGCCGGCCGTGCTGACCGATTAGCGCGGGGGATTGTGGCATGAAACGCGAGAAACGGTTGCACCGGCGGCGGGCCGCGGCGGCGGTAGAGTTCGCCGTGTGCGTTTCCGTTCTCTTCCTGGTGATCTTCGCGATCATCGAGTTCTCCCGGCTGTCGCAACTGCAGCACGCGGTCCGCCAGGCGGCCCTGGAGGGGGCGCGGACGGGCATGACGCTCGACGCCACCACGACCACCACGCAAAACAAGGCCAACCAGATCCTGAACATGGTTGGAGTCACCGACGGGACGGTCACCGTCTCGCCCAACCCCCTCGCGTACACCAGCCCGTCGGTTTCCGTGACCGTGTCGGTCGACCCCGCCGGCAACAGTTGGTGGATGCAATTCTTGACGGCCGGCCATCCGCTCACGGCCACCATCACGCTGGATCGAGAGGTCCAGGCGATCTCGGTGCCCTGATAAGCCCGTCCGCCTTTGGAGTGCGACCCTCTGGGCGGCCGCTTTTCGTGGGGAAATAACGATTGTAGGGCCCCTACGGCTACGACAGTGCTCCTGCGCGACGACGCTTGCCGCGCAATACTTGTGAGAAATCTTGGGCAGTCATGGTACAATGGAGGAATGATCTGTGTGAGCGGCTTGACCAAGCATTATGCCGATCTCCGGCACGGCCGGCTGGTGGCGCTGGACGGGATCGACTTCCGTGCGCGGCCGGGGGAGGTTTACGGGCTGCTGGGTCCCAACGGAGCGGGAAAGACGACCGCCCTGCGGATCCTCAGCACCGTGCTCCGCCCCACCGCCGGCACGGCCACGGTCAACGGCTACGACGTGGTCGCGCAGGCCGCCCAGGTCCGGCGACAAATCGGCTACGTGTCGGCCAACACCGCGGTGTACGACCGGATGACGGGCTGGGAGCTGGTCGAGTACTTCGGACGGCTGCACGGCATGCCCCGGGCAGAGCTCAACCGGCGGATGGCCGAGATCTTCGAGCGATTGAAGATGAACGACCTCGGCGACATGATGGTGGCGAAGATGTCGACCGGCATGAAGCAGAAGGTCTCGGTGGCCCGGGCGATCGTCCACGACCCGCCCGTGCTGATCTTCGACGAGGCCACGGCGGGCCTGGACGTGCTGGTGGCCCGGGCGCTCCTGGGCACGGTGGCCCAACTGCGGGACCGCGGCAAGTGCATCCTGTTCTCCACCCACATCATGCGCGAGGCCGAGAAGCTCTGCGACCGCGTGGCGATCCTGCACCGCGGCCACGTCCTGGCGGAAGGCACCCTCGAGGAGCTTCGCCGGGAGCACCAGGAGCGGGACCTGGAAGAGCTTTTCTTTCGGCTCATCTCGCGGCATGACGAGATCCACAGCCCCCCGGCCCCCCATTTTCTTTGATTCCCTTGATGAATCCGGCCAACGTCCGACTGATCCTGTTCCGCGAAGTCCGCGACCAACTCCGCGACCGCCGCACGCTGTTCATGATCTTCGTGCTGCCGGTCCTGCTGTACCCGTTGTTGGGGATCAGCATGTCGCAGATGAAGCAGTTTCGGTCCGAGCGGCCGCTCCGCGTGCTGG
>JBEKCP010000697.1:0-2779 GCA_050014815.1 Thermoguttaceae bacterium
GGAGGGGGACACCAAGGATGAAGACGGAGAGGCGGGTGACGTGACGGAAATCGAGCTGGAGGAAACTTGCGTGCTGGATTCGGGGGTGGCCGCAGGCGCCGCAGCGGCCGGCACGGTGGAGGGCGACGTCAACATGGCTGCCAGCGCAGACAAAGGTGGGGCGTCCTCATCATCGGCTGCGGCCGGCGCGGCGGTCGAGACCACGATACTGCCGCCGATAGAATTACGGACCGACGCTCCCGAGACCCAGTTCGCCGGCCGATACCGCGGAGGAAGCTCGCTGAAATCGATCTGACTGTCGTACTGGCGGTACACGGCGGCGAAATAGCCGAAATCACCTCCCGTCACCCGCCCGTTGCCGTCGAAGTCGGCCCAGGTGTAAAACGGCCCCGTCACTGGATCCTCCGGGCTTCCCACGGTGCCGCGGTAGGCCGCTGCGAAGACGCCGAAATCCCCGCCCGTAATTCGGCCGGTGTTATCCACGTCGTAGATGACCGGGTATATCCGGGCCACGTCGGCGACTACCGTCCCGCCGATCGGCGTGCCGCTTGCGCTAAAGGTGTCCTGCGTGATTGTCAGCCCGGCATCGTAAGGGCCAAAGGCATGGCTCACCTTGTCCACGGGCCCAATGCCCGAGAACTGCACCCGAGCGAAGAGCACCCAATTGCCGACGCCGGTTGCCGGGCTTGAACTCGTGCGGGTCAAGCCGGTCAGCGTTCCCGCCGCGTTGTCGATTACTCCGTTGCTGCCGCCGGTCCAATTGGCATTGACCGGGTCAACGGAAAGGATCTGTCCATAAGCCGGGTTGAAGTTCAGGTTTACGCTTCCGCCACCGATTGTCGCTTTGGTCGTGACGTTGGATTGCACCCAAACTTCGCCGTAGAAGGGATGGTCCTCGACGATGTCAAGCTCCGCCTGAGCGGGAAGCGTCGTCTGGGTCAGGGCGGCAGTGCTCGTATCGGTCACGACGAGCCGCACGTTCGGCTGGTCTGCGTACGGCTGCTGCTGGACGGTGACCGCCGCCGCGTTGACTTCGCTCCAGGGGACCGCACCGGCCGAGAATCGCGAGAACTCGTCGCTCGCTTGCTGGGGCGTGAATGTCACCGCGCCCGCGCCCGTCGAGACGACGGTGATCCGCCCCAACAGGGCCCAATCTCCGATCCCGGGCGTGCCCGCTCCCAAGGCCGAGCCTCCGAAATCGATGACCTGGCCGGCCGCCTGGTCGACCGTGCCGGAAGGCAGCGCCGTATAGATGCTGCCGTGCGCCAAGGAGGTGGGGTCCGCAAGGCTGCTCTGGTAGGCCAGGTTGAAGTATCCGCCCGAGATCCCCGTCAGCGGCGTCCCGGTATCCTGCACCCATGCTTCGACGTAGTAGGTGCTCCCCACCGGGACCGTGGTGATCGGGCTGGGCAACGTGGCAATGGTGTCGGGGGGGCCGCCGGTCTCGGTCGTCGGCGTCAGGACGGGCAACAGGTCCAGGCTCACCAGGCTGGGCGAAGCGGTGAAGTGAACGAAGAAGTCTCCGCCGGGCACGCCGTCGCCGGAGGGCAGCGAGTAGGGCGAGTGGGGCTCGCCGTCCAGGGCGTTGCCCGCCAGGTCCTGGAACTCGCCCGCGCCGCTCTTGAGCGTCAGCGTGTAGGTGTCGGCCGAGAGATTGGCGAACTGGAGTCGCACGTTCCGGGGGTCGCTCCAGGCGAAGCTCGTGGCCGCGTGGGCCCCGGTGAGCGTGCCCACAAGCGTGAAGTCCGTGGCGCTGAGCACCGACGTGTCCATGTCCTCGCCGAAGGTGGCCGTGTAGAGGAGGTTGCCGGCCGGCAGCACGTTGCCTTCGGCGATCGAGCTGGCCGTGACCCGCGGGCCGGTCGTGTCCACGGTGAAGGTGCCGCTGTAGGCATCGAGCGGCGCGCCCTGGAGATCCTTGATCGACCCGGCGGCCAGCGTGAAAGCATGGGTTCCGTCGGCCAGGGCCGGCAGGGTGAAGACCACGGTCTTGTTGTCCGAAAAACTCGGCGGCGTGGCCGAGGCGTCCGCCGCGCCGTCGATCAGAAGATCGGCGGTTTGGACGCTGGTGACCAGGACCGGATCGCTGAAGACCACCGCGAACGTCTTGGTGGCCGCGTTGATCCAGCCGCCGCCGGGCGGAGTGGTCGAGGCGACCGCGAAGTCCGGCAGCGGGCCCGTAGCCCCCTGGACCCCGAGCAGGTACTCGCCCGCCTGAGCGGCCGCCGCGACCCGCACCACGTAGCTGCCCCCCGCCGTGGCCGTGTAGTTCAAAAGCGCGTTGCGGCCGTCCGGGGCGCCGTTGTCGTCATTGGCCACGAGGTTGCCCGCCGGATCGTATAGCTCCAGCTTCGGATCGAGCGTGTTGGGGAACTGGAAGGGCCCGTCACTGGGCGTCTGGGTCGAAAGCGTCAGGGCGTCGCCGGCCATCAGCGCGATGCGGTAATAGTCGCCCGGATCGCTGGTGCTCGCCAGGTAGCCGAGCGCCCCGCCGGTGCCCGAGAGCGACTGGGCCGTCGCCAGGGTGTCGTTCGGCTCGGTGTCGAAGCCGACGCCCCGGGTCACCAGGAGGTTGTAGGGCGCGGTGGCCCCGCTCAGCCGCACGTAGTAGACGCCGGCGGCGGGGGCCACGAAGCTGCCGATCTCCTGGCTGAGGTTCGCGGCAGTTTGCCCCTGGCCGAGCAGGTTCTGCCCCGAGTCGAAGAGCTGCATGGTCAGGCCCGAGGCCGAGGCGGCCGCCACCGTGGCCGGCTGTCCGGCCGCGAGCGTGAAGCTGTAC
>JBEKCP010000698.1:0-4164 GCA_050014815.1 Thermoguttaceae bacterium
AACATGATCGCCGCCAGGTGGTCCTCGTCCCGCTTACCCTGCTGGTACTTCATTACGTGCCGCTTGAGTGAGGCCACGCAGCGCGAGAACGGCATCCCGTTTTCCCAGTTGCGCTCCGCGTACTTGGCCGCGCCCATGCGGAGCCAGTGGCCCTGCCGCTCCTCGGCGAACGGCGAGATCAGGTCGGGTCGAGGCTTGTCGTCCGCCGTGTCGCGGATCGCCATGCCCTTGCCGAAAGATTGCCGTTTGCCGCTGTCGGTCATGCCGTACTTGCTCATTGATCTTCTCCAGGGTTCTCAGGTGCAACTTCGACGATGTCGCCGCCGTAATCGTCCGCGAAGGCCCCCTCGTCTTCCGGCCATTGGTCGGTCTCGACCTCGGCAACCAGTTCAGCCCGCAGCACCGAACGTGAAAGGAAGCCGGTCGAACGGTAAATGCGAAGCCTCATTTCTCGCCTCCCTCCGCCGGCTTGACGGTCAGGTGGGACACATAGGTCTTGTTGGCCGTTCCCTTGAGCGTGCCGTGCCGGACGGGCAGTTCGCCGGAAACGCGCCTGCTGGACCATGCGTGCTTTTCATCTGCCGGGAGCCACTGTTGGAAGCGATCGTAGAATTCTGCGAACAGGGCGTGTTTTCCCGGCGTCCTGTCGCAACATTGGGCGATGAACTGCTCCAGCTCGTTTTGATTGGCCTCTTCGGCGGATAACTTGCTCGCGGTGGTCACGACCGGCAGCCGCAGTCGGTCCAGGATCGGCGGCAGGTCCATGTGCATGATGGTATGGAGGAAGTGCGGGGCCTCTTGGTCGAGCAACGGCTCCATCTTCGGTTTGGCGATGCGCTGCTCTTCGAGCAGGTCGCTGACGTAGACGGCCGTGATGCGGGTGTCGCCGGGAAAGACGGGACAGTTCCCTCGGCTGTTGGCCGTTTGCACCCAGTGGGTTGCGTTGGGTTGCTCGAAGCTGTCGTGCCGCATCTTGCGGATCAAGATGGTCCGCCCCGTGCTGTACTCCTTGAGTTTGGCGTGGGCGCCGGGCGATTTGCTGATGTCCACCTCTTCCACTGCGCAGATGATCGCGCCGGATAGCTCGCCGTTGAATTCGCTGGTGAGCGCTCGCTTGGCCTGGACCACGCCCTTTGTCACCAGCCGCCCGAGGGACTCGTAAAAAATGCTCTTGCCGCTTTTCTCGGGGCCGAAGAGGAAGAGGTACGGCAGCGGCTGGAACGGATCGCGGAAGGCGCAGGCGACCCAGGCGCGGAGATAGTCCGCTCCCGTCCTGATGTTCGCTTCGACGGCCCAGGGTAGCTCCCGCAGCATGGGCGTTAGCTCGTGGCCGATGTGCGCGAAGATCATGTCCCAATGGGGATGGTTGGGAACCTCGTCGTCGGCCAATTCAGCGGGCTTGAACTTGAACTGGGCGGCGTCGAGATTCCATCGCCCATGATGGCCTCGGCCTCGTTCTTCACGTGGTCCAGGCTTTGCAGCAGCATCTTGATGTTCGCCGCCGGGTGCCGCACCCACTCCTTGTCCTTCTTCATCACCCAGCCGGCGTGCTCGACGGCGGCCGTCTCCACGGCGCGGATGATGCTGTCAAACTCGTTGAAGTCGAGCTGGTCGTCTTCCTTGGGGTCCGTTTTGACCTTGAAGATTTTGACGTATCTTCCCTTCTTGTCGTCCCAGCCTTCGAGCAGCTTGCCCTTGTCTTCTTTCGTCCGCTCGATCTCCACGACCAACCGGCCGTCCTTGTGAGCCTTGAGCGTCACTTTCCGGTCGCCGATGTCCGGCAGCTTGAGTTCTTCGCCTAGGCTTTTGGCGGCTTCGATTGCGGCCTCGGGCGAGGAGAAAACGTAGCCGCCTTCCTCCCGCTCCACGCCACCGAAGAGCGCGCAAGCGGTCGCCAAGTCGGGGTAGCGATTGAAGTAGCAGGTGGTCCAACCCTGGCCGTCCTGGGTCCAGGTGTCGGCCTCGGCGATGCCGGGGGAGAAGCGGTAAACCCGCCACGCCCCGTTAGGCAATGGGAAGAGGAAGCAGTTGGGCGTGCCGAGGTCGCTCCCCTCAGAGATTGTCTTGAACGGGCCCACGAGCTTCAGGCCCTTGCCATCGGGGCCGTTCAAGAGGTCGCGGAGCGCCGTGGTGTGGGTCTGCAGCAAGTGGTGATCGGCGACCCAGAGAGTGGTCGCGCGGGAGCGCATCAGGGCCTCGATCTGGGTCTTGTGATCGTTGTCCAGCGGGACGATCTTGCGGCTGGACGTCAGAGTCTTGAAGGGGTCTTGGTCGTCCTCGGCGATCTCATTGACGCGAATCTTGGATCGGCGGCCCTTGACCACTTCGATATGGTTGCGCCAGTTGGTCGGCAGATCGGCCATCGAAAGCTGTTTCGTGGCCGGCTTGACGATCTCCAGGCCACGGCTCTCGGCCAACATTTTGCGGTGCCAAATCCACATGACGTGCCCGCAGGCGTCGATGGCGCTGGCAAAGTCGAAGCCCACCTCGGCCGACATCATCCCCAGGATGCAGCGGGCCAAGGCGGCGTGCTCGGTGTGGTTGGCAGTGGGGACGCCCCCATCATTGAGGTAGACGTAGAGGTGGATGCCTTTTCCGCCGGTGCTCCGGCGGACTTCAACGTAAGGGAGGGCGCAGGCTGCTTGCTTGACCTTCTCCAAGTCTTTCTCTTCGATGCCAATGCCTTGGGCATGGCCGGTGAGGGCATCGAAGTCGTAACCGAAGTGCCGGGAGCAGCGGGCCTTCCAATCCCACCCCGTCATCCCTATTCCTTCGGCGTACAGGTCGAAGGGATAGCCGATCTTGTAGTCTTCCCACGTCGGATCCGCGGCGGCATTCTTCGGGATGCGGATGCTGTGCCAGGTGTCGCTGCCGTTGCTCCAGGTGGACTTCTTGCCGGCCACGGGCTCGCCGTCGCCGGCAAGCACGTTCACCTGGGTCTCCATTGCAAGAGACCACCGATCCACCAGATCAGCATTGGCCGGCGTCTTGCGGGCCTGGAGAAAACTGCGGATGGCTTCGCTGGCCAGGGGCATCGGTGTCTCTCGCTCAGGCTGCATTGGTCGATCCGCAAAAGCGTATGAACGCATCAGACGCCCGGGAATTGCGCCGCGCTGCGACACCTACAGAGAGAGAACCAAACGCCGGTGATTTTCAGAAGAAATCCTGAAAATAGGTCGGTTTTGGTTCTCTCTCTGTAGGTGTCAACGCCTGACGCGGGGGCACCGATGCCAGAACAATTGCCCGACGAGTTCCGCCCGATCCCCTTGGACCAGATCATCGAGCCGTGGGTAATCCTGCGAGTCGTGAACCGGGAGTCCCTTGAATACCTAGAACTGCGGGACTCACTGGCCGCCAGGGGCCTGGTCAACTCGATCTGTGTGCGTCCTTCGCTGCGGAAGCCCGGCCTGTACGAGGTGGTGGACGGCCTCTACCGGTACACGGCTGCCAGCGAACTGCGGCTGCCGGCGCTGCCTTGCATCGTGAAGCACAACCTCACCGATGAAGATGTGCTGGCCCTGCAGATTCAGGCCAACGCCTTGCGGCCCGAGACGACCGCGATCGAGTACGCCCGGCAGATCAGGCGGATCATGGCTGCCGTCGCGGCACGGCAGGGAAGGGACGCCACCTTGGCCGACGTGAGCAACCTGATTCACAAGGACGCCGAATGGGTCGGCGATCAACTCAAGCTGCTCCATTTGCGGCGCGATATCCAAAAGGCCGTGGAGCGCGGCGAGATACCTCTTGGCTCCGCGTACATGCTCGCCAAGCTGCCGATGGTCCACCAAGCGCGGCTCGTGGAGCTGGCAAAGACGGCCCCGGTGCGGGAGTTCGCCCCCATCGTGGCCGGTCTGGTGAAGCAGATTCAGGAGAACGCGCGCCAAGGGAAGCTGCACGACTTCTGCAAGGACTTCGAGCCGGTCCCGTACCTGCGCCCCATGAAAGAGGTGCTTGCCGAATACCGCGAGCACCGCCTGGGCGGCTTGGCCCTGGCAAAGGCCGGGACCCAGACCGCGGTGGACGGCTGGTACTTGGCACTGCAATGGGCATTGAATCTGGACGAGGAGAGCGTCCGCCAGCAGCGCGAGAAATTCCTGGCGCGAAGCCGCGCAAATGCGCTCCAGCGGAGGGTAGAGCCATGTGACGATAACGAGTGCCCCACCT
>JBEKCP010000699.1:0-2769 GCA_050014815.1 Thermoguttaceae bacterium
AAGACCGGGCGCCTTGTAGTTCCCGATCTCAGCATCCTCCATCTTCTTGTCCACAGCCCTCGTCGCCCAATCGAGTTCATCCGCCCATCGCTTCACCGCCGCGACCAACCTCCTGAGTTTCTGGAGCCATTCGTGCCGGGTGGTCACCCGCTGCCGAGATATGCCTTCCAGTTCCGCCCGTGTTGCCTCCTGTCCCGGGGCCCTGATCCAGTTGAACTCGGTTTCGTCCCCATGCCCCTGAACAGATACGATGTATTGGGGCACCGGCTGGAGCGGCTCTGCTCCATCTCGGGCCTGGGGAACGCTCCTCGGCACGAAGGTAAGTCGGAGCGCGCCTGCGGCGTCTGGATCGTCGTAGATGCTCACCATGTAACCCGGTTGCGTGGTTCGTTGCTTTGCCATTTTACTTCTCCCCCAATCATGATCCCAGCGAACTGTACGCGGCAGAATTGGCTAAGCTCCCGGCCGCATCGCCTACCTGCTATTGTAGCGGAATCCTAACTTTCGAGGTAGGCGGTTTAATGGGGCCTGTTTAATGGGGCCGTGGGCTCCGCCGCGTTCTGCCTCGCACTACTTGCCTATCCGCTGGGCAGAAGCAATAATCGAGCCGAACAGCGTTGAATTTGTGCCCCCATGGAACCTTCCCTCCGGTGCCAGTCCTCTTCCGCAATCTGGATGATCTGCCCGCCTCGCTCCACGGCGGCGCGCTGTCGATCGGCAATTTCGACGGCGTCCATACGGGGCACGCCGAAATCGTCGGGCGGCTGGTGCGGATGGCGCGGCGGCTCGGGGCGCCGGCGGTCGTCTTGACGTTTGATCCGCACCCGGCCCGGCTGCTCCGCCCGGCCGAGGCCCCGGCGCCTTTGACGTGGACCCAGCGGAAGGCCCACCTGCTCGCACAACTCGGGGCCGAGGCGGTGGTGGCCTACCCGACCACGCCGGAATTGCTCCGAGAGGAGCCGCGGGAATTCTTCGACCAGGTCGTGCTCGGCCGGCTCGAAGCCCGCGGCATGGTCGAGGGACGCAACTTCTTCTTCGGCCGAGACCGCCGTGGCAATGTCGAGTCGCTGGGCCGGTTCTGTGACGAGGCGGGCATTCCCTTGGAAGTGGTCGAGCCGATGACCGCCGGCGAGTCGGTGGTCTCCAGCTCCCGGATACGCCGGCTGATCTCGGCCGGACAAATCGACGAGGCCCGGCGGCTGTTGGGCCGCCCCCATCGCATCCGCGGCACAGTGGTCCGCGGCCGGGCCCGCGGAAACCGGCTGGGCTACCCGACCGCAAACCTCGACCAGATCGACGTCCTTCTGCCGGGGGAGGGGATCTACGCGGGCCGGGTCCAGTTTCCCTCGGCAATATATCCGGCGGCGGTCAGCGTCGGCCCCAACCCCACTTTTGACGATCCCGCCTTGAAGGTCGAGGCCTTCTTGCTGGATTATCAGGGGGACCTGTACGGGCAAACGATAGAGGTTGACTTTCTTGCCCGCCTGAGAGAGATTAAGAGGTTCGATTCTGCCGAGGGGCTCGTGGCCCAAATGGCCCGCGACGTGGACGAGACCCGGCGGATCGCCGCGGCGGCCGCCAGTGAGTGAGAAAATGATCGACTGGTCGAAATTCGTCGGGATCGTTCAGGCGCATCAGCGATTCCTGTTGATGTGCCACGTCCGGCCCGACTGCGACGCCCTGGGGAGCGAGTTGGCCATGGCGGCCATACTGGAGCACCTGGGCAAGGACGTTTGGCTGGTGAACGATTTCTCCGTGCCGCCGAACCTCCGGGGTCTCGATCCCGAGGGGAAGGTCAAGCAGTTGGACGTCGATCTCTCGCCGGAGCAACTCCAGGATCGCGAGGTCCTCATCGTGTTGGATACGACGGCGTGGATCCAACTGGGCAAGATGGCCGACGTGCTCCGGGCCTCCCGGGCGGTCAAGGTGGTGTTGGATCATCACGTGAGCGAGGACGACCTGGGGGCCGCGCTCTTCAAGAACGTCGAGGCCGAGGCGACCGGGCGATTGGTGGCGGAGGCGGCCGACGCGTTGGGCGTCCCGCTGGTGCGGAAGATCGCCGAGCCGCTCTTTGCCGCCGTGGCCACCGACACCGGATGGTTCCGTTTCGCCTCGACCACGGCCGACACGTTCCGGCTGGCGGGGCGGCTGGTCGATGCGGGGGCCGGCCCGGACCGCCTCTTCAAGCAGCTTTACGAGGCCGACAGCCTCGCCAGGCTCCGACTGATCGGCCGCACGCTTGCCCGCACCCAGAGCGAAATGGGCGGACGACTGATCCACACCTGGATCGAGCGGTGCGATTTCGAGGCCACCGGGGCCCTTCCCTCCGATACCGAGGACATCATCAACATGACGCTGACGGTGGGCGGCACGGAGACGGCCTTCATCCTGGTCGAGGTCTCCGGCGGGAAATTCAAGCTCAGCCTCCGCAGCCGCGCGGGGGTCGATTGCAGCCGGTTGGCCCAGCAGTTCGGCGGCGGCGGGCATCGCCGCGCCGCCGGCGCCACGCTCCAGGGCCCGCTGGCGGACGCCCAGGCCAGGGTGCTCGACGCGGTCCGCGCGGCTATGAAATGACCCCCGGCATCCGAGGGCAGACGTCGGTCGGAAAGAGTTTTCACGCAAAGGCGCCAGGGCGCAAAGACGGCAAAGAGAAGAACAAGGAGCTGGTCAGAAGGTTGCCTGAAGGACGACAACATCATATTTCGTTGCTTGGCGGCTTTGCGGCTTTGCGCCTTTGCGTGAAACCCTTTACCGTTGTGGCAAGTTCTT
>JBEKCP010000700.1:0-2768 GCA_050014815.1 Thermoguttaceae bacterium
CTTCTTCCCAAACGGAGACTACACGGCGCCATGCAACCTTTCACGAAACACACCGGTCTGGTCCTGCCCATGGACCGCGCGAACGTCGATACGGACCAGATCATCCCGAAGCAGTTCCTCAAACGGATCGAGCGGACCGGTTTCGGCCGGTACCTGTTCTTCGATTGGCGGTTTCGGGACGACGGCACGGACGATCCCGCGTTCGAGCTGAACCGGCCCGAGTACGCCGGCGCGACGATCCTCCTGGCGCGGCGGAATTTCGGCAGCGGTTCGAGCCGGGAGCACGCCCCCTGGGCCTTGGCCGATTTCGGCTTCCGCGCGCTGGTGGCCCCCAGCTTCGCCGACATCTTCTACAACAACTGCTTCAAGAACGGCCTGTTGCCCATCCGGCTCGAAGAGGACCAGGTGGAAGACCTCTTCCAGCGGGCCGCCGGGCATCCCGGCTACCGGCTGACCGTGGACCTGGCTGGGCGGACGATCTCGGACGAGTTCGGCCTCTCGTTGCCCTTCGAGGTCGACGCCTTCCGCCGCCACTGTCTGCTGCACGGTCTGGACGACATCGGCCTGACGCTGGCGCACGAGTCAAAGATCGCCGCCTACGAGCGGGCCCATGGGATAGGGTAGCGTAACGGAGGGCGGAGGGCAAAGAAAAGCCCGCCGACTGCGTCGGCGGGTTGTTCGGGGAGGCGGACGCACCCGATCCCCCGTGCTTTTCCGTAGCCCAGGCGTTTACGCCTGTGGGACGGAAGGTAATCATCACATTCTCTTTTCCTTCCAAGCCCCTTTAGCTCCCGGTGCGCATGGGGGCCCGCGATCCGAATTCCCTGGTAGTCGCGTCCCTCGTTCCACGCTTCCACCTGCTTCAGCCAGCGTTCCGCAATGGCTCGGACGGCCTTTCTTGGGTGCTGGGGAGGCTTGGGCATCGGCGGTGCGCTCTTGTACCTCGGACAGGATCGCTTCGGTCCCGAATCAACGGAGGGCTCCATGATGCTCGGCATCTTTGGGCGACACCCTCTTTCCCCCCTCCCGCGCCGACGTCGCCGAGATATCATCGGGCCCCCTGGACAACCACAGAAATGTGACTAAACTTGAGAGAGGAAGGCGGACGTTGCAAATATGTCTTACGCTGACGAGTATCTCGACGTACGTGGGCCGGACGATATCCGTATCAAGGGGACGCGGGTGGGGATCGAGCACCTGTTGACGGCTTACATGGCGGGGAGCCTGCCGGAGGAAATCTCTCTGGAATTCCCGACGGTCACGCTGGAGCAGGTGCATGGGGTGATTGCCTGGTACTTGCGGAACCGGGCCGAGGCCGACGCGTATCTTCGTCGCTGGGAAGCCCAGGCCCGGCAGGTCCGACGCCAGCAAGCCCGTGGAGATCAGCCCGAGGTCCTCCGCCGTCTCCGCGAGTCGGGCAGTCAACGGGTAGCGCAGTGACTCGTTGTCGTTTCCTCATCTACGAGGCGTCGGAAGACCACGAATGGATCGACACCTTCTTCTATTTGCCTCTGTTCTCGTGACGTCTGTGGGCATGCGGCCAAACGCCAGCGGACCGTCATTAATCCGGCAACATGGGCTGTGTGTGCAATATGCGCAAACAGCGACGGGCCATTCTCCCACATTCAGTCAACTTCCTTTTCCCATACAACCGACATAAACGAAAAACGGCACCTTCTTCACGGGTGTTCTCGTGCCTCGATTGTCGATTGTCATCCCGTTCATGGGCGAGCTGAGCCGCCTGGAAGACACGTTAGTGTCGGTCCTGGAGAACCGGCCGGCCGATTGCGAGATCCTCGTCGTGCTGAGCCAGCCGTACGGGGACCCGTATGCACTCGCCGGTGAAGTCCGGTTCATACCGTGCGCGGCGATTGGTGATGCGTTTCTGGAGGCGCAACGTCGCCTTTCACCCCCCGTAGGCTCTGCTGACACGCCGCAGCGGTCCGCCCTCGCCGATTGCGTTGCCGTGGGACTGGCCGCGAGCAAGGCATCGATCGTCCAGGTGCTCAGTTGCGGCGTCGAGGCGACACCCGGCTGGACCGACGCGGCCATGGCCGAGTTCAACGATCCGGGCATCGCCGTGGTAGCCCCCGTCATAGTGGATCGGTTCGAGCGGCGGAAGGTTCTTTCGGCGGGAATGAAATACACGGCGGGCGGCGCGGTGCGGCGGATCGCGGCGGGGCGTCCCCTGGAACGCCTCGTCCACCAGCCCGGCGCCTTGTGCACCGCAGAGGTCCTGGCCTCGTTCTATCGCAAGGCGGCCCTCCAGAGCGTGATGCCGTGGCTCGACCATACTGGCGGCTGTCTGGCGGGGGCCGATTGGGCCCTGGCCCTGGAGCATGCCGGCTATCGCTCGATCGTCGAGCCGGGCTGCCTGGTCGCAGCCAGCAAAGACGTGTTGGCGGCCCCGAGCGCCCTGGCACACGGCATGGCGGCAGAACGCCTCTTCTGGCGGTGGGCTCCCACTCGGGGTTGGACCCGCTCGCTGGCCGGCCATGCGGGACGAGTGGCCTTGGAATGCCTCGGGTGCCTGGTTCGACCATCGACGATATGCCGGCTGGTCGGGCGATTCTGGGTGGGCCTGCAGATTCCCTCCCATCGACAGCACTGGCAGCGGCTTGTCCAGCCGATTGCACCACCCACCCATTTGATCGGGCCGCCGCAATTCAACCTGGGCGAGCCCGGCCGCGGGGCCGCGGTATAGCGACACTGGGGTCTGGGGATGGGGCCTGGGGTCTGGGGTCTGGGGTCAGGGGTCAGGGGCAGGG
>JBEKCP010000701.1:0-2759 GCA_050014815.1 Thermoguttaceae bacterium
GTTCGACCGGGCCGTCTTTCTGGATTTCCTCCGCGATCCGGCGCCGGTGATCGGACTGTCCTGCATGGCGAACCTCCTGCCGTTCGCCGTGTTGGCGATGCGGGCCCTGAAGGAGCGGTGGCCCGATCGAACGCTCGTGCTCGGCGGGGTCGGCTCGAAGGCCGTCGAGGAAATGCTGCTCGCGCGGTTTCCCTGGATCGACGTTATCTGCCGCGGCGAGGCGGAGCGGACGGGACCGGAACTGCTGGCCGCCCTCCGCGGCGGCGGCGATCTGGCGGGCATTGCCGGCCTCTCGTTCCGCTCCTCGTCCCGGCCCGGCATCCTCCACACGCCCGACCGCCCGCGGCTCGCCGATCTCGACGCGATCCCCTTCCCGGCGTTCGAGAAAGTGGACCTCGGCCGTTATGCCGGGTACGGCATGATGACCAGCCGGGGCTGCCCTTACCCGTGTACGTTCTGTTCGGTGGCCCCGGTGTGGAACCACGAGAGCTACAGCCGCAGCCCGCGGAACATCGTCGACGAGATGGAGTATCTCCATCGCGAGGCGGGCGTCGAGTTGTTCCTCTTCCAGGACGAGTTCTTCGTCTCCGGGAAGCAGCAGGTGATGGAGTTCTGCCGCGAGCTCGACCGGCGGCGGCTGGAGGTCCAGTGGAAGGCCTTCGGCCGCGTCAACCTGGTGGACGAGGAGATGATGCGGGCCATGGCCGCGGCCGGCTGCGTCGAGCTGCGGTTCGGCATCGAGTCGGGCTCGGACCGCGTGCTCCAGGAGATCAAGAAGGGATTCACGGCGGCGGAGTCGGTCGACGTGGTGTCGAAGGCCGTGCCCATCTTCCGCCGCGTCGACGCCTTCTTCGTGTGGGGCTTCCCGTTCGAGAGCATGGAAGACTTCCACCAATCGCTCTTCCAGATGGTCTCGTTCCGGATGCTCGGCGCGAGGATCCTCCCGAGCCTCCTGTCGCTCCTGCCGCAGACCGAGATCTACCGCCAGTGGCGCGCGAAGGCCCGGCTCGAATTCTGCCCGTACCTGCTGCCGGAGTTCGTCTTCACCGGTCACGAGGTCTGCCGCGGGAGCCGGGTCGAGCTGCCCGAGCGCCACCGGGAATACTTCGATCTGATCCTGGCCAACCCGGACATCTTTCCGGGCTTCTTCCACATTGATCTGGCGGGGAACGTGCTGCCCAAATTGGAGTTGCTGCGGCAGTTCGGCTTCTATCCGGCGCCGGAGCAGGACGGGGCGACCGCGGAGAGTTGCGGCGCCCATTCGCCCCGGATCCAGCCCCAAGAGCTGGCCACGCGGGCTGACCTGGCATTGACGGACAGGAATTGATTATGAGTGGCCCATTTTCCGGTCCTTGCCGATCGGTCCCCTCTCCCTCCGGGGGAGGGTTAGCGTGAGGGCAGGCGACAGAGTCTTGAGAGTCTCATGGAAAGAGATAAACTATCAGTCGCACTGGCATATACCGGCAAATGCGTTTCTACGACGTCTTCGCCATGCTGTTCCAACTCGACGATCCCACCCGATTCAACCGTTGACTCGCGGCTCCGAAAGGCGCAGGAATGGTTCCATCCCGGCTGTCCCCGGAAGAAGCGGCACGCTATGCGCGGCAGATCGGGCCGGGCGTCTTGACCGCCGAAGGACAGGCGCGCCTGAAAGATGCCACGGCCCTGATCAGTCGCGCGGGCGGAGTCGGCGGGCCCGCGGCCATGGCCCTGGTCATGGCGGGAGTGGGCCGCGTGATCATCGCCCACGGGGGCCGTCTGATCGCGCCCGATCTGAATCGCCAGGTGCTCGCCGCCGAACACCTGCTGGGCGAGCCGCGCGCCGCCCATTTCGCCGACCGCTTGCGATCGCTGAACCGCTTCGTTACGGTGGAAGCCGTCGACCATGAGCCCGACGACGCGGAGGCCCTGGCGCTGGCCCGCCGCGCGAGCATCGTCCTCTCGTGTGCGCCCACGTTCGAGGAGCGGCTGCGGCTGAACCGGGCGGCGGTGGCCGCGGGCGTGCCGCTGGTGGATGCGGCCCAGTGGGGCATGACCGGCACCTTGATCGCGGTCGATCCGGGCCGATCCGCCTGCCTCCGATGCCTCTACCCCGAGAAGCCCGAGTTCGAAGAGATGTTTCCCGTCGTCGGCGCGATTTCCGCCGCCGTCGGGGCCATGGCCGCCCTGGAAGCGGTCAAGATCCTCTCCCACGCCGGGACGCCGACGTTCGGCCGATTGTGGATGATCGACGGGTACCACGGCCAGTCGCGGCAGATAGCGCTTCGGCGCGATCCGGCCTGCCCTTGTTGCGGCCGCGCGAAGCCCGTAGAATAATCCGTGATGAGAATCCACATTGTTCTGTCGGGCCGAAACTACGACGCGGGCGAAGCAATTCCCGCGGAGTTGACGCTCGCCGAGGGAGCGTCGCTGGACGACGCACTCGCGGCCCTGGCCGGACATCTTCCCGGCGGCAACAGCCTGCCCGCGACCTGCCTCGTCGCCGTCTCGGGCACTCATCTGGGCACGCTCGGCGGGCACCGGCCGCGCCTGCTGCGCGACGGCGACGAGGTCCTGCTGCTCACGCCCGTCGCCGGCGGCTGACAGCCGGTAGGTCCCGCCTGCCCGTAGGTCCCGCCTGCCGGTAGGTCCCGCCTGCCGGTAGGTCCCGCCTGGGGTGATGAAAAGTTGGGCTTGACGGGTGGGGTTGGAGGCGGTTTAGATTACCATTTCTCTTGCGCCCCAAAGTTGGCGAGAGCGGGGGCGGACAACTAAGGAGC
>JBEKCP010000702.1:0-2757 GCA_050014815.1 Thermoguttaceae bacterium
GGCGGCCCGCTTCATCATCTCGTAGTTGGTAAAGAGCACGAAGGCCCGGCCCTCGGTCCGGCCGACGTACCGCCGCACCATCTCCAGGGCCGCCCGCTCGTAGCGTTGGGGCTCGGCGGCGGGGTCGGGCATGCCCTCCAGGAGCACCAGTTCCGCCTGCCGCGGGTAATCGAACGGGCTGCCCAGGCACAGCGACTCCGAGTCCCCGAGTCCGACCCGCGACTTGAAGAAGTCGAACTTCCCGGCCGTGGCCAAGGTGGCGCTGGTCATGATGACGCTGGGCACCATGGCGAAGAGTTGATCGCGGAGGAGCGGGCCGACGTCGATGGGCGCGGCGGCCAGCGAGAGCCGCGGCCCCCGCCTGCCTCGCATCGCCTCGATCCAGTAGACGGCCTGCGGCACCTGTTGCCCGAGCCAGCGGTCCAGCCCGTCGGCCAGGCCGTCGAGCCGGTCGGCGGCCGCGGTGAAGTCCTGTCGCTCGGTCGGCTCGTCGATTTCCTCGCCCGACTTGCGGACGAGCGTGGCCAGCCGCAGGAGCCCCTCGCTGAGCGGATTGGCGACGATGCCCGGCTTCCGGACGCGGCCACTGGCGCCCTGCTGCCCGGCAAGCCACTCGCCGAGGCTGTCGAAGAGCGTCCGCTCCCGCCAGCGGCATTCGAGGACCTGCTTCTGGGCCTCGCTGGCCCGGCGTGGGACCAGCAGGCCCTTGTTGGTCCGGTCGTTGTAGAGCCGGCGGAGCGTGTAGTCGATCTGGCCGCTGGTGATCCTCAGCCCCAAGTGGTCGCCCGCGACGGCCTCGATCGTGTGGGCCTCGTCGAGAATGGCGATGTCGTACTTGGGCAGCAGCTTCACCCCTTCCTGGCGGAGGGCCATGTCGGTAAAGAACAGGGCATGGTTGACCACGAGGATCTGGGCGCGGCTCATCCGGCGGCGTGCGGCGTAGTAGAAGCAGTCCTTATACCGCGGGCACGCCCGGCCCATGCAGTTGCCGTGGTCGCTGGCCACCTCGTCCCAGACGGTCGGCAGCGGGCGGAAGGCAAGGTCCGAGAGGGTGCCGTCGCCGGTCTGGCGGGCCCAGGCGTCGATCTGGCGGAGCTGGTCGAATTCCTCCGGCTCGCTGAAGAGGCCCGCCGCCCGGCCCATCGCGGTCTGGAGCCGGCGGAGACTGACGTAATTCCGCCGCCCCTTGACCAGCACGGCCGAGAACTCCAGCGGCATCGCGCTCCGCAGGAGCGGCAGGTCTTTCGTGAGCAACTGCTCCTGGAGGCTGATCGTATGGGTCGAGATGACCACTCGCGGGGCGGGCTTCTGCTCGGAACAGGCGGCCAGGATCGCCGGGACCAGGTAGGCAAAGCTCTTGCCGACCCCCGTGCCCGCCTCGACCACCAGGTGCCGGCGGGCCTGGATGGCCGCCGCCACGGCCTCGGCCATGGCCAGTTGCTCCTGGCGGGGCTCGTAGCCGGCCAGCCGGGCCGCAACCCGGCCGCCGGGCCCCAGGATTTCCGACGAAGCGAGCATCTGTCTAGCCTAACACTCGGAGGAAAAAGGGGACAGTCCCCATTTGCCGGAACGGCCCGAAGGGTGCTTCGCACAAATGGGGACTGTCCCCTTTTTCCGGCCGGCAGGGGGAGGCCGCTAGCGGCTTCGCGCTAGCGGCTTCGCATTGTATCCCGGGCCGCCCCTTGCTATTCTATTGGGGCTTGGCGACATCGCCGAGGGACCACGATTTCGCAAAACCCGCGGGAGGCTGTCATGGCGATCGAGTTCCGCTGTCCGGGTTGTAATCGGTTGCTCCGCGTGGGCGAGAGTGCGGCGGGCAAACAGGCCAAGTGCCCCCAGTGCGAGACGATCTTGCTCGTCCCCGCGCCGGCGGCTCCGGCGCCGGACCTGGCGATCCCTGAGGCCGCTCCATCAGCCGAGCCGGCCGCCGCGGGCGCACCGGGGGAAATCCGCCCCACCCAGATCGACTTCGGCGACATCTTCTCGCGCACCTGGGCCATTCTCAAGAGCCAGTTCGGCATGTGCTGGCTGGCAATCGCCGTGGTCATGGGCATCAACTTCTTGGTGGGCTTGGTCGCCGGCGTTGTCCGGGGCTTCATGATTGCGATCCACGCATCCCTGGTGACGCAATTCGTGGTCAGCTTCCCTATTCAATTGGCCGCCCTGGCGCTGGGCGTCTGGCTTATGATCGGCCTGAAACGGTTCATGTTGAAGATTGCCCGGGGAGAGCGGGCCGAAATCGGCGACCTGTTCACCGGCGGCCCCTACTTCCTCAGAGTCCTGGGCGCCGGCATCCTGTTTGGGTTGATGTTCATCGTTGGCTATATCCTGTGCATCGTTCCCGGGATCATCTTGGCGTTGATGTTCTCGCAGTTCCTCTATCTGATCCTTGACCGGGACTGTGAGATTATGGAATCGCTGAAGATGTCGAAGGACCTAATGGTCGGCAACAAGCTTACGATCTTCTTGATCCAGGTTCTGGCTGGCATAGGGGGCATGGTTGCGATCCTTCTGACGTGCGGTCTGGGCCTGATCGTTGTCTATCCCTTCTTGTTGCTGCTCCCTGCCGTGATTTATCTCTCGATCACGGGGCAGCCGACCGCGGCCGAGTTCCAGAAGTAGACTTTACCGTTTAGCTGCCGGCGATGACGCCCTCGGTGGGGCTGCTGGCCGTGGCGTAGAGCTTCTTCGAGATGCGGCCGGCCTGGTGCGCCAGCCGGCCCGATTGGGCCGCCAGACGCATGGCGCGGGCCATCG
>JBEKCP010000703.1:0-2756 GCA_050014815.1 Thermoguttaceae bacterium
CTACGCCGGCGCCGGCGAGAAGATCGACGGGTTCATCGGCCGCTATCCGGGCGATCCGCACGCCGGCACGCTGCTGCTGTTCAAGATGCTCATTCTGGGCGAGCAGGGGGCCAAGGCCGAGGACGACCTGGTGAAGCTCCACAAGCGGATCCGCGAGATCCGCCGCGACGACCACGCCACCGGCATGGAGGCCGACCAGATCCTCTGCGATTTCTATCGCCGGATCGGGCAGGACGAGAAGGCCCAGGCGGTCTACGTGAACCTCGTGGGCAACTACCGGCGGGTGATCGCCGACTTGCAGTCGAGGAAGGAGCGGGTGCCGCCGGCGTTCGAGAAGAGCCACGACAACGCGGCCCTGCAGTTGGGCGTGATCGCCCTGGAGCGGCGGCAGCCCAACGAGGCGGTCAAGTGGCTCCAGAACGTCAGCTACGACCTGGAGATGAAGGCCCGCGCCCGGCTCCTGTTGGCCCGCATCGCCTACGAGCGCAAAGAGTATCCGCAGGCCGTCAACTACCTGACCGACGGCGGGTTCGTCGAGATGGTCCCCGCCGGAGCGGTCCGCAGCGACATGTACCTGATGCTGGGTCTGTGCGAGAAGGCGCAGTCGGGCAACGCCGCGCGGGTCGAGGAGTTCTTGAAGAAGGTGGGCCCCGACGCCAAGGGGTACCTCCAGGCGCAACTCGTCCTGGGCGACCTGTACCTCGAGAAGGGGCTGAGCGACTATGCCGTGCGGTCGTACAAACAGTGCCTGGCCTCGTCGGACTGGGCCCCCCACGCGCTGGCCAAGCTGGCGGAAGTGGCCATCCACCAGGCGGGCGACGAGGCGAAGCCGGACAAAGCGGCCGCCCTGTACAAGCAGGCGGCGGCCAACCTGGCCGAGCTGTTCGTCAAGTATCCCCTCTCGCCGGACGCCAAGGAGGCGCGGTCCAACGTCGAGCTGCTGACCGGCAAGGGGATCGCCGTCAGTTTCGCCGCCAGCGGCGACGACCTCGTGAAGGGCTGGGAGAAGGTGGCCCGCGAGAAGCGCGGCAGCTTCGAGGCGGCCCAGGCCCTGCTGAGCATCATGCGCCATCACTTCAAGACCACGCTGGACGAGAAGAAGCGGATGATCAAGGCGCCGAACTACGCCGCCTGCGCCGCGGCCTGCGACGGGCTGCTGGACGAGAAGGTTTACAACGGGCAGGGGTTCTCCGGCGACGCGTGGAAGACGCTCCGCGGCGAGATCCTGTTCCACCGCGCCGCCTGCGAGTTGGCCAGCAGCTCGCCCTCGCCGCCCAAGCCGGGCGAGGCCGTGCCCGCCTACCTCCCGAAGGCCACCGCCGACCGGGCCCTCGCCTGGTTCACCGAGTCCGAGGCCCTGGTCGACCGCAAGCAGCCCGACCTGGTCAAGAGCGTCGAGCTGGGCCTGCTGGAGGCCATGTTCAAGAGCGACAAGCCGGACCAGCAGGAGAAGGCCGGCAAGCGGTTCGCCGAGTTCGAGGGGGAGTACGGCAACGACCCGCGGTTCCAGCAGTTGTCGATCAGCCTGGCGGAATGGTACGTGTCGCGGGACCGCTGGGCCGAGGCCGCCCGCCAGTACATGAGCGTGGCCGACCACCGCAAGCAACAACTCGACGAGGAGACGCTCAAGCTCTTCTACAACGCCGGCTCGCTTTACACGAAGGCGGCCTACCACCAGCAACAGAAGCCCGAGGACACCACCTACTGCATCCAGGTCTATCCGAAGGCGGGCATCGAGATGCGCGACGACCTGCTGGCCGGCTACGCGCCGTTCCAGCGGGAGATCGCCGTGAAGTGGCCCCAGGGGGGCGAGAGCGTCCCTGCCGGCGAGGCCCTGCTGGAGCTGTCGCGCGCGGCCCAGGTGCCCTTCGTCTGGTCGCCGGCCGTCGGGCCGAACACGGTCGCCGGCTACCTGGCCGAGAAGAAGCTCGCGCTCAAGAGCGGCCACTACGCCGTCGGCCGCGCGCTGGCGATGGTCCTCGACGCCGAGCACCACCGCGTGGTGCTGGACATCGGGCTGGCCAAGGGCGTTCCGACGCTGCCGAAGCCGGAGGTTGCCGCGGACGATCCCGAGGCCGCGCTCTGGCAGCCGGTGGAGATCTACGACGACCGCCAGAGCGACGCCCGCTTCGCGCCCCTGGCCACGCCCTACGGCCGATTCCGCGACGTCCACGCTGGCCGCCATGCCATGCTGCTGGAGATTCTCGACCACGTCGAGAAGGCGGCGAACATCCGGGTGGTCTGGTCGGACAACATCGACAAGAAGGACCGGGAGTACCACCTGGGCCGCGAGTTCGCGGCCGTGCCCGGCTTCCCGGCCGATGCGGTCCTCTCTTGCGGGCAGGTTCTCGGCGGGGTGCTCGCGCCGCGGGACCTCCGCTGGCGCGTCATCCGCCGCCACCGCGCCGCCGACTTCTACGAGCTGGCCCGCGAGTGCTTCCACGAAGCCTGGACCATCGACAGCAAGAGCAACTTCGGGCAGCGGTCGATCATCGCCATCGCGCTGAACTACTTCAACCAGCGGGAGTACGGGGCGATGAAGACGTCGCTCCTGCGGTACCTGAAGATCTGCGACAGCCCGAGCAACCGCTACTACCACGAGGCCAACTTCTGGGTCGGCTGGACGCTGGAGAACGAGCGGAAGTACCGCGAGGCGACGAACTACTATTCGCGGGCAGCCTCCGAGCGGCTGGTCATCTACCGGCCGGAGCCCGGCCAGCCCGCCCCGTCGCGCGAGGAACTCCAGAAGCGGCTGT
>JBEKCP010000704.1:0-2739 GCA_050014815.1 Thermoguttaceae bacterium
CGGCGGCCAGTGGGAGCTCCTGGTCCACAACGGTCGCGTCATGGCTGCCGAGGACGGCGTCAGCTCGCGGGCGACGGCGGTTTATCACCTCGACTCGAAGACCTTCCACCAACTCGTTCGCCGGAACCTGACCGTCCGGCAGGCCGTCTCCCGGGGCGAGGTCCGGATTGAAGGCAATGGGATGGAACCGAAGCGACTGGAGGCCGTGTTGCAGGCCACAGCCACGCCACGCCTCATGGACCCCGCGATGCGATAGCATGTCCGACAACTTCAACCGCCGGGAAATCCTGAAGACGGGCATCGCAGCGGCCGGACTGCTGGTCGGGGCCGGCCTGACCGGCAGCCGCCGGGCCAACGCCCAGCCGCCCGGCCGTGAGCAGCCCGGCCGCCCGGCCAAGCCGCCCAGCGTCCCCGTGGCCATCCAGCGAGCGGCCGACTACGAGCCGCAGCCGTTGCGGCAGGCGCTGGACAAGACCCTGGACTTCATCGGCGGAATTCGGAAGCTCGTCGAGGGGAAGACCGTCGCGGTGAAGATCAACGTGACCGGCGGCCCCGGCACCCTGGCCGGCTTGCCCGGCTACAGAACGTATCACGTCCATCCCAATCTATTGGCCGCGCTTTGCGGGGCGATCTCGGACGCCGGGGCCCGGCGAATCGTGATCGTCGAAAGCCAGTATTCGTCCAAGACGCCGGAGGAGGTCCTTTCGAGTGGCGGCTGGGACATCCGCGCCATCAAGGCGGCCGGCGGCCAGCGGGTCACTTTTGAAGACACCCGCAACCGCGGCGCCTGGCCGCACTACTGCCGGCTCAAGGTGCCTTGGGGCGGCTTCGTCTTCGGGGCCTTCGACCTGAATGCCCGCTATGAAAAGACCGACGTCATGGTCTCGCTGGCCAAGCTGAAGGACCACACGGCGGCGGGCGTGACGATGGCGGTCAAGAATCTGTTCGGCATTGCGCCGAACTCGCTTTACGGCGACGGTGCCCCCAATGAAGAGTGTCTCGCCGCTCGGGGCAAGATTCTGCACCAAGGCACGCAGGGGGTGCCGGCAGGCGTCCCCGGCGAGCTGGCCCGCTCCTGGCCGAACCATTGGAAGCGCCGGGTCCCGCGCATCACGGCCGACCTGGCCGGGGCCCGCCCGATCGACCTGGCCATCGTCGACGGCATCGAGACCACCCGCGGCGGCGAAGGCCCCTGGACCAGCACGGCCGAGCCGATCCGGCCCCATCTGCTCCTGGCGGGCCGCAACGCCGTGTGTAGCGACGCCATATCGACCGCCGCCATGGGCTACGACCCGCAGGCCCCGCACGGCTCCTTCCCGTTCCCCGGCGACAACCACCTGCTGCTGTTGGCCCAGGTGGGCGTGGGGGCGATCGATCCCAAGCAGATCGAGGTCCGCGGGTTGCCGCTGGAGAAGGCCCTCTTTCCCTTCAATCCGAAGCGGCTGCCGCTGGCGGATCCCGGGGTGTACAACGCTCTACCGCGCGGCGGATGGCGTGCAGGTTCGCCGCCGGAACCTGAAGCGGATCGAACGTGCAGCCCGGCGTGACCACCAGCGGCCGGCTGCCGGCCTGTTGGACCGCGTCGGCGACCTCCGCCGCACAGTCCTCCGGCGAGCCGTGGACCATGGTCCCCAGATTGTCCAGGCCGGCGCACAAGGCCGGCCGGACCCGAGGGGCCGCCTCGGCAATGGACGGACCGGCCGAGCGGTCAGCCCAGTTGATCGCCTGGACCGGGTAGCCGGCGAAGCGATCGAAGTCCAATGCCTTGCCGCAGGCATGAAGGATGTTCAGCGTGCCCGCCGCCGCGCCGGCCAGGATGGCCAGATCGCCCGGTTGCACCAGGCGGTCATAGGTTCCCGGGCCGTTTTCGGGCGTATCGACCCAGTCGTCGCGGACCGACAGGTAGATGCCGTTGGCCCCCGCCTCGATCGCGCACCTTGCGAAGTTGGCCAGCGACTCGGCGACGGTGCCCAGGGCATGGGCCATCGCGCCGGGGCACTGGCGCGCCAGCCCGGCAAGGACCGCATCGCGGGGATCGGACGCCGGGCCGAGGGTGGGCGGGCCGTGGACGTCGCTGTGCGGCCCGGCAAGCCTTCGCAGCGTCGTCCAGGCGTTGAAGATCGTCACCGTCATCCACATAACGCCCGAAAGCCGCCGGGACAACTCGCGGATGAGTTCCAACTCCCGGCCGAACCCCCCCTCGTCCCCCCGCAGGACCGCGAGCTTCTCCAGGTCGTCCGGCCCCTCGATCAGCCCCGGGGCCGGATAGCGGGTGTCGTTCATGACCTTCAGGAAATCGAGGTCGTAGGTCTCGACGTGGCGGAGATGGGCCTCGACGGCCCGCGGCCCGGCAATGCTGTCGCTCGGGAAATGATACCAGAACGACACGGGTGGCCGGTCGCCGCGGCGGCCTTCCAGCACGGCCTTGACGCGATCGATCTTGTTCACGGCGTACCTCCGGGGGCATTCTACCTCGTCGTTACGCACAAGTGGATACCCAGCTTATCGAGCGAACCGCGAAGCGGTTCCATATCAGAGCCCAGGGTTGCCGCGGAGCGGCTACCCTGGGTGGCGGATGGAATAGCGACCCATGAACCCTGTAGGGGTTCCATAGAGGCCTCCGCAACCCCGTTGGGGTTGGAATGAGGTGCTCGGGACGGGAACCCAGGGTGGCGCTCCGCGGCTTCGCCGCTCCGCTGACCCTGGGCTAAGTTACGCAACGCCTTCGGCGTAAGGACG
>JBEKCP010000705.1:0-2722 GCA_050014815.1 Thermoguttaceae bacterium
TCGTGCCCGAGCGAACCGACGACTCGCCCGAGCAGGCGGCCGCACTGTTGGTCGATGACCCGTCGATCTGGCTGACCCTGTTGGCTCGGCCGGACGTTTCGATTCGGCGCACGGCCGCTAGGCGGTTGGCGATCCTTCTGGACGAGCCCGTCAAGGTCGATCCGACCGCCGATCCGGCGAGTCAGAAGGGCGCGATGGACGCGCTGCGGACAAAGGTTGAAAGAAAGGTGGAAGGGGGAAGGCGGAAGGCGGAGTAGGGATTGGGGATTGATTGTCCGTGGTCCGTCGTCCGTGGCCCGTTGCAACTGACAACTGACAAGTGACCGCTTCCGCCCTCCGCCCTCCCCCTTCCGCGGGTCTTGCATTCCTCCGTGGAACCCGCCATCCTGTAGACATGATCGACAAGGAATTCCTGGAAACCTTGGTGTGCCCCCAGGACCGCACGCCCCTTCGCCTGGCCGATGCCCAACTCATGGCCAGACTCAACCGGGCCATCGGCGCCGGCCGGATTACCAACGCGGCCGGCCGCTGCGTGGAAGACTCGATCGAGGGAGGGCTGATCCGACGGGCTTGCGACCTGCTCTACCCGATCGTGGACGACATCCCCGTCCTGTTGGCCGAAGAGGCGATCAGCCTCGACCAACTCCGAGACGAAAGAAAGCGATGAGCAAGACCATCTTCAGCCGTATTATTGACCGCGAAATCCCCGCCAAGATCGTCTACGAGGACGACTTGTGCCTGGCCTTTGAGGACATTCACCCGCAGGCCCCGGTACACCTCATCGTTATTCCGAAGAAGGAGATCGCCTCGATCGACGATGTGGGCGAGGAGGACGCCGCCGTGGTCGGCCACCTGTTCGCCGCGATGCGGCAGATCGCCGCTAAGCTTGGCCTCTCCAACGGGTACCGGGTGGTGACCAACTGCGGCCGGGACGCCGGACAGGAAGTGATGCACCTCCATTTCCACATGATGGGCGGACGGGGGTTTTCGTGGCCGCCGGGCTGAGGGGGAGAAGGGATTAGGGATTGGGGATTGGGAATTAGAGGGTAGTCTCATTTGCGGACAACGCCATCATCTAATCCCCAATCCCCAATCGCCAATCGCCAATCCCCAATCCCTTCTCCCCCCCTACCCACGACCCGCCTTTTCTGTTACAATGGGCCGTCATGTAATGCTTGGCAGCGGCTCTTCATGGCTCGATTGAACCCTCTATGGCCAGAGTGAAAGATCGATATCCGCGGCCCGGGGAACGGCTTGCCCCCTATGAACTCCGGGAGTTCCTGAAGGACCCGCTCCCGGCGGAGATCTGCCGGGATTACGATGTGGCAGGCCTGAGGCTGTGCGACTTGGATGAAACGGCCTGGGAGCGATTTCCCCCGGCAGTCATGCCCCGATTGGCCCGGCTGGTGGTGGATCGCATTTCGCACGTGCACTTCCGCAAGGAGTTTCACCTCCGGCGTTTTCCGCGACCGGCGGCCTTCATGCGGCTCGGCGCCCTGCGGCTGGAGCGGCGGACGCTGCGATGCCTCAAGCAGGAGCGGTTCGCCGAGAATATTGAAAGACTGGGCGATCGGACGCTCGGGCAGATCATGTCCATTCGATCGTTCGGTCCCCGGTGCCTGGTGGACTTGCTTTGTGCCCTGGAGGCGCTTGGTGCGGCCGCCCGAGCGCGAGAGTCCCAGGCGGCGAAACTGAAGGCGGCCCGGTCGGAGTCGCTATCGGCCGCGGCGACGCGGCTGGCCGAGTTGCCGGAGGCGGATCGGATCCGATCGGACGACCCCCGGTTTTCACGGATCGTGCAGGGCCTGGACTCCGAGGCAAAGACGGCCAAGGACCTGGCCCAGCGGATCCTGGCCCGCGCCCAGGACCCGCCCGGGCCGGACAACGTGGCCGAGGAGCTCGGGCAGATGGCGGACCGCATCAAGCGGCTGCCGACGTTGCCCCTCGAGGAAGAGCTGATCCAGATCTTCGCTTCGACTTGTCCGCCGCGAAACGCGGAAATCGTGATCGGCTACTACGGCTGGCGCGACGGCCGCCCGCACACGCTCACGGAGGTCGGCCGCCGGTTCGGGATCACGCGGGAGCGGGTCCGGCAGGTCTGCGCCAAGCTGACGCGGAAGCCGCTCCGACTCGGCGCCCTGCCGGCGCCCGTGATGGACCGCGCCTTGTCGACCATCCATGGCCGGCTCCCGGCCGCGGCGGCCGAAATCGAAGCCGAACTGGGGCGTTCGGGCATGACGGCCGTCGGCATGTCCCTGGAGAACGTGGCCGCGGCGGCCAAACTACTGGGGCGGACGGCCGACTTTCGCGTCGTCGAGATCGCGCCCGGAAAGGCCCGGGGCCCGCGGCTGGCCGTCCGCACCGCCGACCAGACCGCCGTGCCGGCGATTGTCGACGCAGCCAAGAAGCACGTCTATTTCCACGGGCTGGCGATGATCGACGAGATCCACGAGATTGTGGCCTCCAAGTGGCCCGGCGCCGGCCGCGACCTGGTTGCCCGCACCCTCCCCTTGGTCGAAGGGTTCGCATGGCTCGACGAGCGGTCGGGCTGGTTCCGCATCGACGGCGTTGGAAAGCACGGCCTGCCCAAGACGATCGACAAGGTGCTGGCCGTGGCGGGCGAGGTGACTATCGCTGAGCTGCGCACGGCCATGGCCCGCAACCGCCGGCTGTGGAAGTCCGCTCCGCCGGAAAGCGTGCTCCTGGAGTTCTGCCGCCACAT
>JBEKCP010000706.1:0-3501 GCA_050014815.1 Thermoguttaceae bacterium
TCTTGTATCACGAAGGGGTTGAACCGACGAACAACGCGGGCGAACGGTCGCTGCGCCATCGCGCCGAATCGCCGTACCGAGCCGCCGGAGCAATGCCCCATGACTAGTCGAACGAAGCTCTGGAGCGGCAGAGCGCTGGCCGCCGGTTCAGGTTTGACGGTAGCGGTTGTTTTCGCGGAGTGTCTGCTCTGGGCGTGCGGCCTTCCGACCTTCCACAAGGCGCACTCGGCGCCACGCCAGTTTACCTTCTTGAAGGACAACGACAGCGGACAGGTATTCTACGTCAACGTGCCCTCGACAACGATAACTTTCCAGTACGATTCCAATCCGCGCGGTTATTTCCAGCCCGGCAACATTGTCGCGCACCAGACCAATAGCAGCGGCTTCCGCGGTCCCGAGTTCTCGCCCGGCAAGCCTCGCCGCACGGCGCGGCTGGTGTTTCTGGGCGATTCATTCACCTTCGGCGAAGGCGTCCATTTCCACGACACCTTTGCGCAAGCGACCGCCGAGATCCTCGCAGCCCGCTTCGCCGGCCGGAACGTTGTATTCGAAAGCTGCAATCTCGCGGTAGGCGGCTACAATACCGTGGACGAGCTGTTCATCTTCAAGAAGATCGGGCTTCGACTTCATCCCGATGCCGTGATCCTCTGCTATGTCCTCAACGACGCGGAGCCGAGCCTGTTCGAGGTGGATCCCCTTCGCGGCCCCCTTCGCCGCGGCCGGGAAGCGGAGATTGCCGAAGGACTGGATGATCCCGCGCCCCCGGACACCCTCCTCTATCGACTTCGGACGGCGCGGCTCGCATGGTGCGCGATCAATAACAGGGCGCGCTCCCGGCAGACCGAGGCTTACTATCGTGCGCTCTATCGGCCCGATGCCAAGGCCTGGCAGGAGGCGCAGAGCGCACTACGCGAACTCGCGTCCGTTTGCGAGCACGAGAAGGTGCCTCTGGTCGTCATGCTGTTTCCTATTCTCCACCGCCTCGACGCCGGCCATCCCTTTCAAGACCTCTACGGCGCCGTGATGACCGCAATGGAAGGTCGCCCCGCCCTTGTCCTGAATCTCTTCCCCGCCTTCCAAGGCCGCTCGGCCAGCGACCTGTGGGTCCATCCCACCGACCAGCATCCGAACGAGGCAGCGCACCGCATCGCGGCCGAGCAGCTTGCGGAAGAGCTGGCGATTTGTCCGGAGTTCCTCAAGAAAGTCGAGGAATGCTCTCATGCTCCCTGATGCGCGGTTGGCGGCTTCCCGCCGATGGTCGCCAACCTCGACGTCGACGACGGTCTTGAGTAGGTCCCGCCTGCCGGGCGGGACTGCCCGAAGTCGGTCCCGCCTGCCGGGCGGGACTTTGTTTCGCATAGTCCCGCCCGGCAGGCGGGACCTACGGGCAGGCGGGACCTACGGGCAGGCGGGACCTACGGGCAGGCGGGACCTACCATATACCAATCCCTAATCGCTTCCTCCGCCTTCAGCATTACTTCTGGTGGGTGGTGTGGGTGTGTGTGGGTGGGGGGGGCAGTGGTTGAACTATTCCGAGAAATCCGATTTTTCCGCCCGCCAAACGCTTGACGAATTCGCGAAAACGATTAACCTCAAAGATAGTGTGCGGGCGGTCTGCGCTCCCCATCGGTGGGAATTTTGATTTCATCGTGGCTTATTCGCTGCTTTCTATGTGGGTCGTCTCTTCTCCTTCGTCGCAAAGCCTGTAACCGCGTGCCGGGCCCCCGTGCGCCGTCGCGCGACATTGTTGCCGCCGGGAAGAACTAATCTGATTGTCTATCGCGACAGGGTCGCGAGGTAGTGAAAAGGGAGAGTTGCTCATGTTGAAGCTTCACAAGGCATGGTTGGGACTGCTCATCCTGGCACTGGCCGCCGCCTTGATGGCCGCACCGGCCGCCGCTGGCCCGCTCTATTGGGACCCCGGCCAACAAGGGGCGTCCGGCTCCGACGGGACCGGCAACTGGAGCCTCGCGGGCACTGACTCCAATTGGTGGAACAGCGCGGCCGACCAGGCGTGGGCGAACCCCTTTAACCCGTTTGACGACGCCTACTTCGGCTCCAACACCGGCGCTGGCGGCACGGTCACGGTCAGCGACCCCGGCAACCTCATCCAGGTCGGCACGATCTACTTCAACCAGACCAGCGGATCGGGCTACACCTTCAACGGCGGCGCCAACGGCACGACCCTCTTGATCAACACGGGCGTCACCCTGGCCTCCAACGCCCTGGCCACCACGATCAACGGCACGAACCTGGGCATAACGCTCAACGGCGCCGGCTCCTCGAACACCTGGACCAACAACTCCGGTAACTTGTTCGCCGTCAACGCGAACGTCAACCTGAACAGCAACAACCTAATTATTGCCGGCGCGGGCAACACGACGATCGGCGGCCAAGTTTACAGCATCACCGGCGGCAACCCCAGCCCCGGCAGCCTCACCATGCAGGGCCCGGGCGTTCTGACCCTGTCCAACGCAACCAACAGCTACAGCGGCACGACCACCATTACGGGCGGCACGCTCTCGGTCGCGGCCGACGGCAACTTGGGCGCCGTGCCCGGCACGGCCACGCCGGGCAACATCGTCCTGAACGGCGGGGCCCTGAGCGCCTCGGCCGGCTTCACCTTGAACCCCAACCGGGGCATCGCCCTGGGGCCAACCTCCGGCCCCGGCGCCGGCGCCATCGACGTGGCCAGCGGCCAGACGGCGTGCTCCTCCTCGGCAGCACGGCCACCTACGGCGGCAGCACCACCATCAGCGGCGGAACACTGCGATTGCAGGCGCCGGTGGCGGGCGGGTATACCCAAATCCCGTATGCCGCCGGTTGGATCGCGAACTCGCCGAGCCAGGGCGATCACACAGCGCCGATCTTGGCCTTCAACGACCCTGGGGACGGCACCTCCGGCATTAGTTGGAACGCCGCCAACAGTAGGTACGAGGACAAGGGAAACGACACGGGGGCGTGGTGGGATGGGGTCGGCACTACCGGCTGGATCACGCTCAATTTCGGCAGCCAGAAGACGTTCAGCAAGTTGCACTATTGGGGCTACGATACGCCCGGTTGGACCAATATCGGCGCGAAAAACGTGGACCTGCAAATCTCCAGCGATGGAAACACCTGGACCACGGTGAAGTCGGCGACGTGGAATCAGGCTCCCGGCACCGCGGGCTACGCCGGGTCGGACCAACTGCTCGATGCGCCTGTCACGACCCAGTATTTCCGCTTGAATATCACTAGCAACTGGGGAGGTGCCGGCTACATTGCGATGGATGAAATCTGGTTCTACCAGGCCCAGGTGGGCGCCCCCGGCGGCCAGCTTCCCAACTCGACGGCCGTCTCCATCGCCAATCTCGGGACGTTGGATCTCAACGGCAACCCCCAGACGATCGCCTCGCTCACGGGCGTGGCCGGCAGCGCGGTCACTTTGGGCGCCGGCACGCTGACCCTCGGCGACACCAGCAGCACCGCGTTCCTCGGCGTGATTTCCGGGGCCGGCAGCCT
>JBEKCP010000707.1:0-2694 GCA_050014815.1 Thermoguttaceae bacterium
AGGGCGGTTGGGCCGCGATGCACCACCCGTTCACCGCCCCTCGGCCGCAGGACCGCCCGCTCTTGGCGACCGACCCGGCCCGCTGCCGCGCCCAGGCCTACGACCTGGTGATCAACGGCTCCGAGGCGGGCGGCGGCACGGTCCGTATCCACGACCAGGAGTTGCAAGAGCAGGTGTTCCGCCTGCTGGGGATCGACGCCGAGACGGCCCGGGACCGTTTCGGGTTCCTCCTGGACGCCCTGCAATTCGGCGCGCCGCCGCACGGCGGGATTGCGCTGGGGATCGACCGGCTGGTGATGCTCTTCGGCGGCCTGGACAGCATCCGCGACGTGATCGCCTTCCCGAAGACCCAGCGGGCCACCGACCTGATGACCGGCGCCCCCGGCGGCGTCGATGAAAGACAGTTGCGAGAACTTTCGATCAAGATCAATAAGCCGTGAGTTGATGGGAAGGCATGTCAGGGGAGCAAATTCGATGGTCCCCTCTCCCTCCGGGAGAGGGTTAGGGTGAGGGCGGGGCGAGGTACGAGAAAAGGGGCCGAACACTGGCCATGTGTGAGACAGAGGTTGAATCTGCGTCGGACGGGATACCCCGGATCATGGGGCGGTCCATTTTCAGCCCGCGCATCGTGCTGTCGGGCGTATTCTGCGTATTCCTTGTCTGGTTATTGGTGATGGTCGTCGAAGCCTATCGGGAGAATCCGCGAGTGGCGGTGGGCCTCGGCGTAATCCAGGATACGGTGTACGTTCATCAGCAGGGGGGGCAGATCGAGGCTGAGTTGCGGTCCTTGCGAGGGCTCTCGACCATATACGTGCTCCCGCCCGCACCACCGGTCGGGTTCAGCAAGCGATTGGAGTCGCGGCTCGCGTCCAATGAGTTTCTGGCGGAACTCCGCCGAATCGACCCGGCGCTGTTCTCAAGCGATATCCGCGTCGTGATCAGACATGGGCCGCTGCTGGGCATTTCCCCGGCCCCGGGTTCCGACATCGCGGTGCCCCCGGGGTTAGTGGACACGATTGTCTCGGACATCGATCATCCGAAACTGGCGCTCGACATCGTTGAACACGGACTCCCCGCGGTTCACTACACCATTTTCAAGGGCTACTGCGTTCAGCGGCCTAGTCACCCTGTTATCGCGTGGCTCCAGTCGAGGCTTCCCGGAATCACCGACCCCGCAGCACTCCAACCGTCGGCGGATGCCACCAATAAGGCGAGGGTAAGTGAAATTGACGAGCTGGTCCGCCGTGTAATCCAGGAGACGGCGACCGAATTAGAGAGTCAGGCGCAAACGGGCGCCGGCGGGCGCACCCCTAAGCCTTGATCGGCAGATATTGCGTGAAAGGGACGGTAGCCAGGATATCGCGTTGAAAGGTGTGTCTCACGCAAAGGCGCGGAGGCGCAAAGGCGCGAAGAAGGCGGGAGAAGATTTGCATTCGAGCGAGGCTGGAACCATGATAGAGGCGGGTGAGTCGATCAACAGTTATTCTTCTTTCTCCCCTGCGTCTTTGCGCCTTGGCGCCTTTGTGTGAGATCCTTACCGGCAATAACCTTACTTCAGTATCGGCCATGAAAGAGATTGCCCCGTTCACCGCCGCGCGTGAGGCCGCCGAGCCGGGCGGACCGTCGGTGCTCCGGGTGGCGCTGGCCCAGGTCGCGCCCGTGCTGGGCGACCGGCAGCGGAACGTCGAGATGCACCTCGATCAGATCCGCGCGGCCGCCCGGCAACAGGCTGACCTGATCGTGTTCCCGGAGCTGTCGCTGACGGGCTATTTTGTCCGCGACATGGTACCGGACCTGGCGTTGGCGCCCTCGGCGCCGGAGATCCGCGGGATTCTCGAGGCGGCCGGCAAGATGGCCGTCGTCCTGGGGTTCGTCGAGGAGTCGCCGCGGCATCGTTTTTACAACACGGCGCTCTACGCCGAGGGGGGCCGGATCGTCCACCTCCACCGCAAGGTCTATCTGCCGACCTATGGCCTGTTCGACGAGCAGCGGTACTTTGCCCGGGGCGAGCGGATTGCCGCCTTCGACACGGCCCGGTTCGGCCGCATGGGCATCCTGATCTGCGAGGATTTCTGGCACTTGTCCGCCGTCGCTATTATGCAAGCGGAGGAGGTGGACGTGCTGGTGTGCCCTTCCAATTCGCCCGGCCGGGGGGTCGATGGCCCGACGGTCCGCACCGCCGAGACCTACGAACATTTGTCGAGGGCCTATGCCCAGCTTATCGGCGCGGTGGTGATCGTGGTCAACCGGGTGGGGTTCGAGGACGGGCTGTGCTACTGGGGCGGCAGCTCGGTTACGGGCCCGGACGGCCGCACGCTGGCCCAGGCCCCCATGCTGGACGAGTCCTTGACCGTGGCCGCCTTCGACACGGCCGAGTTGCGCCGCCAGCGGCTCATCACGCCCCTGGCCCGCGACGAGCAGCTCCTCTTGACTATCGAGGAGCTCAACCGGATCAAGCGGCAACGGTACGGGGGAGAAGGGATTGGGGATTAGGGATTGGGGATTAGGAGAGAAGCAAAGGCGTCCGTGGTCCGTTGTCCGTTGCAACCGACAACTGACCACTGACCACTGACAACCCCCACAATCACATGCTTTCGAAACCCGCCAACGCCGATTTAGCGATCAACCCCGAGCTGGTCGAGGCCATCCTGACCCGGTTCATCCGGTCGGAGATCGGCCGCGCGGGGTTCGGCC
>JBEKCP010000708.1:0-2666 GCA_050014815.1 Thermoguttaceae bacterium
AGCCCGCCGAGCGACTCGTAACAGAGGATTTCTCCGGACGGCGCCGTGTCCGTCATCGGTGCCGGCGGACCATCCGTCCGTTCCTCCAGCGGCACGTTGCCGATTCCCTGGTGCGGGCGGTGACGATGATAATACTCCAGCCACGCGGCGAGGATCTGCCGCAGATGCCGCTCGCCGAAGACGATGAAGTGGTTGAGCACCTCGTGCTTGGTCCGTTGCACCCAGACCTCGGCGTGGGGGTTCATGTTGGGGCTTCGCGGCGGGATGGGCCGAAACTCCAGCCCCTCGGATTCGAGAATCGAACAGAACTGCTGGGTGAACTTCGTGTCCCGATCGCGGATGATGTGCGTGGGCCGAAACTTCTCCGGTTCTTCGGCGAAGACCATACTCATGTTCCGGTTCTTGTCGCAGCGCCCCCTCGCCCCCTGCCCCTCTCCCGGAGGGAGAGGGGAGTTGTTGCCACACACTCCTACGTCCTGACCCCGAACTGCCCCAGCACGATGTCGAACACGTCGGCATCGGCCAGGGCCGGCGCGACTGGCAGGATCGGCTGCGAGGCTAAGAGCACCGTCCGCTGGGAGCGATCCAGGGCCGGCGCCCCGTGCGAGCCCCGGACGAGCGCGGCGTCCAACGGGATGCTCTTCGTGGCCATATCTACGTGCAGCTCGACCGGATCGTAGCCCGGCTTGCGGTGGATGTCGACCGAGCGGGCGAAGGCCGGAGCCCGATCGTCTGAAAGCCAATAGTAATAGGCCTGCCAACTGTTGGGCTCGGAGACGAGGATGATCTGGCCGCTGCGGGGATGGTCCAGGGCGTATCGCGACCGCTGGGGACCGACGAGCACCTCGGCGATGCCCGGCCGGCCGCGGAACACTTCGGCCGCGCGGGCGGTCGCGTCGCCGTCGTCGTGGGCGACGAAGACGTGGGAGAACTGGTGGTCCACGAGGGCCCAGG
Organism: Thermoguttaceae bacterium; assembly: GCA_050014815.1. Lineage (GTDB taxonomy): Bacteria > Planctomycetota > Planctomycetia > Pirellulales > Thermoguttaceae > JBEKCP01. The sequence continues at coordinate 955 of JBEKCP010000708.1, forward strand.
CCCGGCTGACCGCCGGGTCGAGCACTTCGCCGCCGGCCTCCTCGCGGACCGCCAGGAGGCCGGCCTCGCGAAGGACGCGATTCGGATAGACGACGTGAGCGACGGGCGTGATGGCATATTCGCCGGCCACCAGCCATAAGAGCTGCGGGCCGTAGATCTCGCCCATCGCGGCCCCCAGACGGCCCAGCACGTCGTCCAGCTCGGCCACGGCCTCCAGGGCGGCGGGGCTGTCGGGCCCCGTGCGCTGCGCTGCATAGTCCAGGTGCGGCAGGTAGATCATGAAGAAGTCGGGCTTCCACTTTCTCGCCGCGTGGACGGCCGAGGCCGCAATCCACGCGGTGGCGCGGATGTTGGCCATCGGGCCCCAGAAGTGCTGAAGTGGAAAGTGGCCCAGCTCATCCCTGAGCCCGCCGTACAGTTCCAGCGGCCGCGTGTAGCACCAGAGCGACTCCGAGCCGTCGGGATTGTGGATTGGGGCCGGGGTACACACGTACTCGGCCTCGCAGCCCTTCAAGTGCATCAGGAACCAGGCGGCCGAAGTCGGCCCCGCCGGGGCGTGCGACAGGAGGTCCCAAATCTGCGGCCGTTCGATGCACTCGTTCGGCGCCGTCCACATCTCGACCTGGCCGCGATCGGGCCAATAAAACCCGTTGCCTACCACGCCGTGCTCGCGGGGCAGCCGGCCCGTAGTCATGGCGGCCTGCACCGGACAGGTGACGCACGGGAAGCTCGGCACGAGGTCGGCGATCTGGCCCGCAGCCGTCATTTCCCGCAACTGCGGCATGGCGGCTACGTCCTTTTCGCGCAGAGCGGGGATGGATAGGAGGATCAGGGGAGTCATGGGTACATAATGTCCTTCGCCTTAAGCACGAAATCCGAATATCGAAATCCCAAACAAGTCCAAAGCACAAAGCACCAATGATCAAAACAGCCGGCCGCGCTGCCGTTTATGTCCTTGGCCGCTTTAGTCATTTGGATTTGTTTCGGATTTCGGATTTCGGATTTCGGATTTGTCCGTTGCCTGCCTCAAGAGCGGCGCCAGATACTCCATCGCCCGCCGGGCGGCGTCGGGCCCGACGTGGCTGTGCCGGCTGAGCTCGACGTACAGGCCGCCGGCATAGCCCGACTCCCGAAGGGCCCGCAACACCTCCGGGAAATCGATCTGGCCCTCGCCGAACATCAGGTGCTCGTGGACCCCGGCCCGCATGTCCTCGATGTGTACGTTGACCAGCCGGTCGGACCAGCGGCGGAGGACCCCGGCCACGGGCAGTTCGCCCTGGCAGCAGAGATGGCCGACGTCCAGGGTGAGCCGCAAGCTCGGCGCGTCGGTTCGGGCCAGAAGCTCTTCCCAGGTCCGCATCGAGTCGATGAGCATGCCCGGCTCGGGCTCGAACCCGATGGGAACCCGTTTCGACTCGGCATAGAGGAGGACCTGGCGGAGGCCCTCGGCTAGGAAATCCATCGCCCGGGACCGGGAGAGTCCCGCCGCCGGCGCCCCGGACCAGAGCGATACGCAGTCGCTTCCCAGTTCCGCGGCGCAGTCGATGGCCCAGCGGTAGAAATCGATCCGCCGGGCCCGGCCGGCCGGGTCGTCGGTCACCAACGTCGGCTCGTGCTTGCGGCGGGGATCCAGCAGGAACCGCGCCCCCGTCTCGATGACCGACCGCATCCCCAGCCGATCCAGCGCGCGTCGCAGCCGGCGGACCCGCTGC
>JBEKCP010000709.1:0-4595 GCA_050014815.1 Thermoguttaceae bacterium
TAATGGACCGCTATTGATAACGACGCTCGACAAGATGTTGCGGATCGATCCCAACGGGGTTTTCCCCAGCCGCTTCATGCGGCCCTTCCGGACACCGGGCGGGGCCGCGCTGACCATGACTGCGGGAACGGTGTCGGCGGAGCCCACTCGGGAAACGGAAGTTACGCTGCTGCGCGGCGACCCGGACTTCCTCGCCAACGTCACGAGCGGCACCAGCGCGAATACGAGCACGCGGCCGTTGTTTGTGTTGGACGACTCCCTCATGGTTTCGCCGGGTACGGCGGCCACGACGGCTATTACGGCCACGTCGGGCACCGTGGCCGCGGCGATCCCCGGGACGCTAACCAGCAATCCCGCGGGCGCAACTCCAGACAGTTTCGCCATCTCTTACCCCAACCCTGCCCCTCCGCCCGCTACCGTCACCGCAAGTGCGGCTTGCATGGATTACAACCGCAATCCGTACTTCTCCTATCAGGCCCTACAGAAGCTGGGCAACGTCGTCAGCAATCACTCCAATGTCTTCGCCGTCTGGATCACCGTCGGGTATTTCGAAGTTTCCCCGGTGACGGTTGACGCCGGACATCCGGACGGTTACCAACTGGGCCAGGAGTTGGGCAGCGACACGGGCGACATCGTCCGCCATCGGGCCTTCTACATGATCGACCGTTCGATCCCCGTGGGCTTCATCCGCGGCCAGGACGTCAATCACGACAAGGCCGTATTGGTGAAGAGGTATATCGAGTGAAACCAGAGATGGCAGTTCGCGCCGCCAATTCGAAACCATATTTGGGGCGTTTCATCGTCCCCGGGAGGCTCTTCATGCGTCTGCGGTCCAAGTCTGCGCTCGTGCCGGCCGGCGGCGGCCGGCGAAGCGGTTACACGCTCGTCGAGATCCTCGTCGCCACCACCTTGACCTTGATCCTCATGACGGCCGTGGTCACGGTCTTCGCCGGCGTGGGCGACGGCATTTCCAAGGCCCGCCGGGCCATGGAGCAGTTCGACCGCCTCCGCACCACCGCCCAGCAGCTTCGCATGGACCTGCAAGGGGTAACGGTCACCTTGGACGGCCGCCCCGCGCGCCCGGAGGAGAATCGCGGCTATTTGGAAATAATCGAAGGCGGCATGCTGAGTATTCCCCAAGCGATATTGGTCCCCAGTTCGGGCACTTCCCAAGCGATCAATGCTGTAACGGGCACGCCCGATCTGACCGTGGGCGAGCGCGGCGACATCCTGATGTTCACCACTCGCAACGCTCAAAGGCCCTTCGTGGGCCGATACGAACCGGTCAATCTCACGCTGCAATCCGACGTGGCCGAAGTGGCCTGGTTCCTCCGCGGCAAGACCTTGCACCGACGGGTCTTGCTGGTCGCGCCGGGCGTGAATCAGAACTCGGCTTTCACCGCGCTCGGTTCCCTGGCCCAAAGGCCCAATTATTACGCCAATAATGACATCTCCGTACGGCTGGTCAACAACCAGCTCGTGGCCAACAGCCTGGGCGACCTGACGAAGCGCGAGAACCGCTTCGCGCATCCGGTCGATGTATTCCCGTTTGACGTCCGCCGCTGGGGATCACTGGGGCTCCCCACGCTGGCCGAATGTTCGTCGCCGACCTGGATGGTCAGTTCCAGCGGCACCTGGGTCAATGGCAGCACGCCCCCGGTGACTCCCGGGCCGGCGATTACCCAGATCGACATGTGGGACAGCGCCAATATCGCCAGCGCCTTCGGACTTACGTCGGGAACTATATCGCCCGATCAGTACCTGGCGACGGGCGGCACCCGCCAGGCCGACGACGTAGTCTTGGGCAACGTGATCGGCTTTGACGTCAAGGTCTGGGATCCCGGCGCGCCCGTCCGCTCCTTTCCGGATCCCGTTTCGAGTCTGCCGGTAATCGTAAAGCCGGGCGACACGCGTTATGCCGAGGCGCTCAACAACAGTAAACAGAAGATTGTTTCTTACGGAGCGTACGTGGACCTGGGATGGTCGAACTTCGATCCGAGTTATAGTGCGGCGGCAGGCGCACCGGCAACGCACTTTTGGAATTACAAGAACCCCAACCCAAAGTCCGGATTGGTCCCAACTACACAATGTCCCCAGGCGGTCTACGACTCCTACAGTTTCAGCTATGAGAACGAGGGGATCTACTACTTCGACAACTCTGGCAATCCCCAGTCCGTTTCGGTTAGCAATTACCCAAGTGGGTTGGGCCAATGGCCCGCCGGCACGTCCACCAACGGCCTGGACGACGACGGCGACGGCATCGTTGACGGCCCGGGCGAGTGCATCACTTCGCCGCCCTATCCGTTTCCGCTCCGCGGCATTCAGATCAAGATCCGCTGTTACGAGCCCGACAGCCGGCAGGTCCGCGAGATCACCCTCGAACAAGACTTCCTGCCCAAGTAACGCCTGTGGAGCGGGGGAGAAAGGGAGAAGGGGAGAAAGGGAGAAAGGGAGAAAGGGAGAAGGGGAGAAAGGGAGAAAGGGAGAAGGGGAGCCGGGGAATCCGAAATCCGAAAGACCCCACCCGGCCGGGCACCCGGAGGGTCGCGGGTCGGTGAATGAGGCTGAACAGCTAAGAGCGCTCCGCGGCAAGAGGAAAGCGGCAACGACAATGCACGCATGGTGCCCGGGCCGTACTCCAGAATCACACCCGCCCGTGACAGTCCGCCATGCCGCCTCCAGATCGTCCGGCTCTTCCGCGAACACTACGCGCTCATCGCGCAACAATTCATCGTAAACCCGCCAGGCCTCGTTCATCGGCAAGGCATCGAACGGAAAAACCCTTGAATTCGTCGACAAACGCAAGAATCCCATTTGAGTCACGCGGCAGAAGCAACAACTCTGTCGGGCAGCCGACTCCATCCAAACCTTGGCGGAAGAATGATGATCGTGCGATTGGAAGGCTATCGCCAACCAGAAATTGATATCAGGAAGATGCATCTTCCGCATCCAGGATGTCGGCGATTATCTCGTTCGTCAGATGGACGCTTCCGGGCGCAGAGGAACGGACCAGTGGAAACTCAACCCGTTTTTGGTTTTTCGCGACGCGAATCACCGGCTCGGCGCGCAACGTCACCCGCACCGCGGCGCCTTCGGGCAGCGACGCTGAACCATCGAGGACTACGACCCCGTCTTGAACTCGTCCTGGTACGTCCATGCCGAAATTATCGCACGATTTCCGGCCCAAGTCAAGATATCTGCGCATACCAGCGGATTTACCGGCCCGCGACCCTTCGGGTGCCCGGCCGGGTGGGGTCGTGGGGCGTGCGGTGTTCTCGCGTGTTAGCTGGCCAGCCTTCTTCACCGCCCGGACGAGCCGGGCGGGGTCGTGGGCGTTGCGGTGTTTTCGCGTCGTTAGCTGTCCAGCCTTCTTCACCTGCCGGACGAGCCGGCAGGGGTCGTGGGCGTTGCGGTGTTTTCGCGTCGTTAGCTGTCCAGCCTTCTTCACCGGCCCGCGACCCTCCGGGTGCCCGGCCGGGCGGGGTCGTGGGCGGTGTCAAAGGGCAAATGACCAAAACGCGCAACCCAGGGAGTTTTGAACCTTTCTTATTTGGGTTTTAGGTCGGGCACCACGTACTCGTGGTCGCGGATTTCGGATTTCGGATTTCGGATTTCCCTTTCTCCCTTTCTCCCCTTCTCCCCTTCTCCCTTTCTCCCTTTCTCCCCGCTCCCCGCTCCGGCCGCCCGCCTCTTCCCGCTGGCCGGCAAATCGGCTAGGCTGAATGTATGACGCACCGCATCAGCTTCGTCTCCGATCTGCACTTGTTCGCCCGGCGGTCCGACGCCCCACGCTATGCCGACGCGATCCGCACGGCGGCGCGGCGGTCGGCGGTTTTGGTGTTGGGGGGCGATATTTTCGATTTTAGCTGGTCCACCCTGCCGACCCTGGAAGACACGGTGCAGGCGGCCTTTCACTGGCTGCGGCACCTGGCGGCCGAGCATCCGCAGTGCCAGATTCATTACCTGCTGGGTAATCACGATTATTGCCAGCCCTTCCTGGACTGCCTGGAGCGGCACGCGGCCCTGATTCCGAATTTTGCCTGGCACCATTTCTATCTGCGGCTGGGCACGAATGTTTTTCTGCACGGCGACGCCGTCGAGAAGCGCCAGACGACGCACGAGAACCTGCTGCAATATCGTTCCCACTGGTTGCACATGCCCTTGGCGGGCAAATTCAGCCGCGGGGCCTACGAAGTCGTGCATCGGGCCCGCCTGCACAAGCCGCTGGCTTTCTTGCTGCATCGCAAGCGTCGCGTGGCGCGGCGGATCTTGAACTACCTGGAGCATCTGGGCGAGGGCGCGGAGACGGGCGTGCGGCACGTGTACTTCGGCCACATTCACCGCCGCATGTTCAATTATCGCTATCGCGGGGTGACGTTTCACAACTGCGGCGCGCCGATCAAGGGCCTGCGGTTCCGCATTCTGGAAAGCAGCTACGACGGCAGCCTGCCGACCCACGACAGCCATCCCACGGCGCGCGTGCCGAGGTAGGGAGCAGGGTGCGGGGAGCTGGGGGCGGGGAGAAAGGGAGAAGGGGAGAGGGGGAGAAAGGGAGAAGGGGAGAGTGGGAGAAAGGGAGAAGGGGAGATCAGATG
>JBEKCP010000710.1:0-2652 GCA_050014815.1 Thermoguttaceae bacterium
GACGTCAAACTCGCGGGCACGCTGACCTACCCCAAATCCCGCGGCCCTTTCCCGGCGGCGTTGCTCATAGCCGGCTCCGGCGGCCACGATCGCGACGAATCGTATATGGGGCACGCGCCGTTTCTGGTGCTTTCCGACTACCTGACGCGGCTCGGATTCGCCGTTTTGCGCGTCGATCAGCGCGGATCAGGCACGTCCGGCGGCGTTTTTGAGCGTGCCACTTACGACGATAAGGTGGCCGACGCGCTGGCGGGCATCGAATTTTTGAAGAGTCGCAAGGAAATCGACCCCGCCCGCATCGGCCTCATGGGACACAGCGAAGGCTGCGCCATCGCATCGCTCGCCGCGGCAAAGGCCAGGCAGGTGGCGTTCGTCGTGCTAATGGCCGGCAGCGGCGCGTCCGGCGACCGCGTCCTGCTGCAGCAGGATCTCGACTCCGCACGCGCCTCGGGCGTGCCCGAAGCCAAGATCACGCAGGGTCTCGACATGGAGGCCAAACTGTACGAAGTGGTCCGCCGCGAAAAGGACACGGCTTCGGCGGAAAAGCGCATGCGCGAATTGCTGGGATCGGCCCCCGGCGCGGATCTGCGTATCCAGACGCTTCTTTCCCCCACCCTCCGCGACCTGATCGCTTACGATCCCGGACCGGTCTTGCGCTCTCTCGCCTGTCCCGTGCTCGCCATCACCGGCTCGAAGGACGTGCAGGCTTCGGCCCGTCTGAATCTGCCCGCCATCTCGGCCGCGCTGGCCGAAGGCGCCACCTCTAACTGGGCGGTCGTCGAGCTACCGGGCCTCAATCATTTGTTTCAGACTGCCGCCACCGGCGCGATTAGTGAATATGCGCGGATTGAAGAGACCATCGCCCCAGCGGCCCTGGACGCGATTGGCAACTGGCTCTCGCGCAACATACTGCGCCCCCAAGCCCAGGAAATCGTGCTCACTCCCAGTCCTGCCGGCAAGCCGGTAATCGGGCCCGCCGTGAATTCCGCACCTCCGGGCAGCGTGATCCGGCTGCAGAAGGGAATCTACCGGGAGACCCTCACCATCTCGAAGCCCGTCTCGCTCGTCGCCGACGATGGAGCCGTCATCGATCCCTCCGAACCTCTCCGCCCGCCGTGGCAACCCGCGCCCTCGTACGGCGCCGGCGTCTATCGCGCCGCCGCCGACCGGCTGCCCGCATCGCTCTTCATCGATGGGAAAATCCTGGCGCAGGTGGATTGCGAGCGCAAGGAGACGGCGGCGGACGGCCCATGGTACTGGAAAACTCTGCTCGCCACCGGGGCGCCGCGGACCGGATTCCGCTACATCCGCGGCCTCTGGCTCTACCGCCGCGACGAGAGGGCCATCTTTGTCCACCTGGAAAACAACGCCGATCCATCGCAGCGAAATTGGTCGGTAATTTGGACCAGAAACCCGGTTGTATCGCTTCGCAACACTCACGACGCCTCCATCCGCGGCCTGACGCTGGCTCACGGTTACGACGGAGCCGCCATTACCGAAGGCTGTCTGCGATGTTCCGTCACCCACTGCAAGCTGGGCCCGTGGGACAAGTACGGGGTCATGGTGAGAGACGGGGCGGCGGAAAGCCTGGTCGAGGAAAACGAGATCTTTCGGGATTCCTACGAAGACTTGACTCCCGTCGTGATTGCCGGGCCTGGCTCCAGCCTCTCCATATCCAGGGATTGGTATGAGGTCTGGCAGGTTCACAAGCTGGCCGGTTTCTACGATCGTGTAGGCATTGCCATCAGTCTCAGCGGTCCCAACAACCGTTTGCACGCCAACCACATTCACGACGTCTTCGACGGCATCGATCTGGGTGATAAGGAGATCGAAACGCTCGATGTGCCGCTAGCCGACGCCGGGCACGACCGCGGCGCCGAGATCTGGGACAACCTCATCGAGCGCGCCGGCGACTCCGGCATCGAGGTCGGCGGACCGGCAGTGGACGTCAGAATCCATCACAACGTCCTGCGCAAGACGCATGGCGGCTTGCGTTACAAACTGCCCCGCATCGGGCCGGTCTTCATCTACCGTAACGTGTTCATCGAAGGTTCCACAAAGAATATCTGGTACAGCGGGGAGGACTCCCCGGCCGAGGGTTACGTCTATCACAACACCGTGGTGGGCGGCGGCGCCGGGCTAAGCTATGACGATAGTTGGGATAAGTGCCACGGTATCGGCGCTCCCCATTGGCACTATCTGAAGAACCTGTTCCTTACTCCGCACGGGTTCTTCGAAACCAGGGATAAGTTGATGCCCATCAATTTTACCGCGGACTATAACGTGGTGCAGGGCGAAGGCCGGCCTTATCCGGACGACCGCACTAAAGACACCCATTCCCGGTACGGGAGCGACGTCAAACTGGCGCCTGGGTTCCCGCCCATACCGCTGCCCGACAGCCTCGCTATCGACGCCGGCCTCGATCTCTCGACTTACTTTCATGGCAAGCCGCTGCCCGGCTGCGATCCGGGGTACTTCAAAGGAAAGGCTCCCGACGCCGGCGCTTTCGAGGTTCGGTGAAGGCCGCCGCCTCACACCACGTACGGTTTGCGATAGGGCTGGCGCGTGATCAACTTATCGGCTTCCGCGTCGCCGGTAAAGCGCGGGCCCGGCCCCAGATTGAGCTTGTGCCCGGTGCGGTAGCTGATGTTG
>JBEKCP010000711.1:0-2647 GCA_050014815.1 Thermoguttaceae bacterium
ATATGGAGGGTGCGGTCGCTTCGTGAGCTTCCAAGATTATAACTGCGATGCGCCGAATATGTTGCGCCCTGTCGAGATGCCGCGGCAGGAAGTTCGTAAGTGACCGAGAAATAAGGAGTTAGACAAGATTCGCGCGCCCTGTTGCATTCCGTCGGCCGACCTGCTATCACGATGACTATCGTCCCGAGTTGTGACTTCCTTTCGAGGAGCTTTCCTATGCGACCTCAGCACTGGCTCAAGCGGATCCTGTTCTGCATTCTGGCTGTCGGCCTGTTGGTCTGCGGCTGCCAGAGCAATACCGAGAAGGCCAAAGCCTATTACATCGAGGGAATCGCGTACTGGAATCGCAACGACTTCGACAAGGCGATCGTCAGCCTCACGGAGGCCATCCGGCTGGACCCGACGTTGGCCCAGGCGTATTACAAGCGTGGGCTCGCCTATGGGAAGAAGAATGACTACAACAAGGAGATCGCCGACCTGACCGAAGCGATTCGGCTGGATCCCTCGATGGCGCCGGCCTATCACCGACGGGGACTCGCCTACGGCAACAAGGGCGACCACGACAGGGAGATCGCCGACTACACGGATGCCATCCAGGCAGATCCAAAGTACGTCGACGCATATTACGAGCGCGGGCGTGCCTACGAGGCGAAAGGCGAGAAAGACAAGGCGGCAGGAGATTTCGAGCAAATCAAGCGACTGAGCTACAATGCCCCTTGACCATTCTCGTCCTTTGAGAAGTCATAGATTCAGATACTGACGGTTGTCAGTACGACGATTTGCGTTGCCATCCATCGTGTTGCCATGCTCGCAGCCCCCGCACTGGTCCACCGATGTAACCGTTCACGGGGAGTGTACCCTCCGGCCGCGGCCCGTGAACGGTTACGGCGGTATTTCGTTGGGCGGGATCAAAAAATGGGGGCAAGACCTGACCGTCGTGGGTTACACCGTGCTGGAAGTGCCGGACACCAGGCGTCTGAGGCTCATTGCCCCGTTCTCGGTGGCCGGCCGCCTGCAAATCGTGCTGGGCGGCGTGCCCGTCGAGCACAAGCAGATCGTCGAACTCCAGAAGGGCTTGTACCCCATGTTCGTCGTCCTGCGGCTGAGCAGCGTGAATTGGGGCGCAGTCAGCCCGCTGTTCGAGGAGGTCACCGACAAGCAAGTCGAGCAATCGGTGGAATACACGATCGAGCGGGCCAAGCGGCGAGCCGAGGAGAAGAGGCTGCTGGCCGAGAGGCTCAAGAACCCGATCCCCCTCGTTCGCAGGGCGGCCGATGTCTCACCGCAAGACCGCAAGAAGATGTTTTGGGTCGCCGACCGCGAGCAGGCCGAGGCATGGTTCAAGCTGCACGCGATTTACGGGCAGCCGCTGGAGGGGAAGTGATCGGCCGTGGTTATCCCAAGGGTGAACTCTGCGATGTCATGGTGGCCAGGAAGCAGCTTGATATCCTGGGCAAGGCCGTCGACTTCACGCGCAGCAACGGCCTGATCGCCGGGATTGGGGCTCACCTGCTCGATACGCCTCAAGCTGCCCAACAGCAGCAATCGGGGCTCGATTTCTACGCGAAAACCTGCAAATAGCGTCGGCTACCGGCCGTACGGAACGGCCGGAATGGGCTGGGCCATAAAGGCGCCGTTATACCGGGCGGCGTCCCGCGGCGATATCTCGCCGGAGGGCGGGCTGTCCATCCACTTCTTGAGCAACCGCGGCAATTCCGCTTCCGTGACGAATGTGAAGCCCATCGGCCGCTCGGCGGGCTGGTAAACGTAATTGTCCTTCAGGTGCGAGCCGGGAGGATAAAACATGGCCGACCCATGCTCATAACCGTCCGGACGGAAGAACACCGCCGCGACGCCCTTCGTTTCCTTTGGCCAGGCGGGCCTGCCCTTCCCGACCGCAAACGGAAGAACCGTCGGTCTTCCGGCATCGTCGAAGACGATCAGTTTGCCGGGCATTTTTTCGGCGCCCGCGGCAGCGCCGCGGCCGGGGATCGTCCGTTCCAGGCCATTGATGCCGCCCCCGCTGCCCAGCCAATCGAAGGCGGTCTCCTCGCCGGGCTTGGCGGTCCGATCGCGGACCAGGATCCAGTCCTCGGTGAACCAATGCGCCAGGCCGCTCTGAGCGCCATGGGCGTGCCTGCCACCTTCGTAGAGCCGCGGCCACGACGTGCCGGATTCCCTCTCAATGCGAACCGGGATGAAGTAGGCGAATTTGGGTACCTTGACCGTTGCAAGGCGGGACCGGTTGCTTTCCGTGACCATGCGGACGAAGCTGGGGTAGCTCGCCGCCGAGCTGTCGTTGCGGCGGTAACCCGACGGGTCGAGCAGTTCGCCGGCCGCGCCGCTGTCCATGTACCAGATCTTGGCGATGTAGCGCGGCGAGTAGATGGTCTCGCAAAAGTCGCTGGCCACTTGGGCCCGCTCATGCACTACGCCGTGGGCGACTTTGAGAGCGGCTCAGCCGCACGTCGGGCGGCGAGTTGTCGCGCATGCCGCCGAGGAACTTCAGCCGCACCAACCGTTGCGTCTTCTCCGCCGGCCGGTGTTCGAGATAGTGCAGCACCGACCACGCCTGCTCGGCGACGTAGCGGAACCGCGATTCCTCGGGCCAGTCGGCCGTCTCGTCGCAGAAGTCGAGGACCTTGTC
>JBEKCP010000712.1:0-2647 GCA_050014815.1 Thermoguttaceae bacterium
CACAAGAGATGTTTGGCCCCCCCCTACCCCCCCTCTCTCCACAGCACATACCCCTTCAAGAAGTATGCCGCGGCCAACCCTTTACAATTCGCCGCTCGTCGAGAAGAATAGGCAGTATGGAACCACGACCGACGGTCCCCCGACAGTAATGGGGGGCCGCGGTCTTTCTATTTTAGCGGGATAAGGGAAAACCATTATGTCCGATCGGATCCCCATGACCCGAGCCGGCTACGATAAAATCAAGGCCGATCTGGACCACCTCCATACGGTCGAGCTGCCCAAGATCCTCAAGGGCCTGGCCGAGGCCCGCGCCGAAGGCGACCTGACCGAGAACGCCGAGTATCAGGGCCGCCAGGAGAGCCGCGGCATGATGGAGGCCCGGATCGCCCTGCTCCGTGACAAGCTTTCCCGGGCCGTTCTGATCGATCCCTCGCAGATGCCCAGGGACCAGGTGGCCTTCGGCTCGACGGTGGTGGTCAAGGATCTCGATTGCGGCGACCGGGAGGAGTTCACTCTCGTCGGGGCCGGCGAGGAGGACTACGACAGCGGCAAGATCATGGTCACCAGCCCCCTGGCCCAGGGGCTGATGGGCAAGAAGCCGGGCGACCGCGTCGAGATCCCCGTTCCGGCGGGGACCTTGAAGTTCGAGATCGTCGAGATCAGATTTCCAGAGTAAGCCTTGCGGAGTTCGCCGGTGAGAATCGTCATAAAGTCATTATCCCGCCTACCGCAAAATGGGGCAAGCCGGACCTCGGATGGGTAGTGGTACAGTTTGCCCGTAGTGGGCCAGGAACGTCCTCTCTCCATTGCGTCTTTGCGCCTTCGCGCCTTTGCGTGAAATCCCTCCGGTCGCCGCGTTGCCTTCACGACAGGCCATTTGCGAGAATATCGGTTCAGGATGGGGAGTATTTCACGCAAAGGCGCGAAGCCGCAAAGGCGCAAAGGAATACCGGAATTAGTGTCGTTTCGACTCGACGATACTCGTCAATCGCTATGCTAACGCCACCCTCCATTTTTGGTGATCTTGGCGGAGTTTTATCTTGCGGTCCCGTCAAACTGCACCGCTGCCCTCAGATGCTGCCCCTTCATTCCACTACACCCTTGCGGGGGGCATTGTAGTCCGCCGGCCCGCCACTTACCCCGGCAGGGCGGATCGAGTACGATTGCCCGAAGAGGAAATACATGACCCAGCAGCGTGTCAAGGGCTCTTACGCCCTCATCAGCCTCGGCTGTCCGAAGAACCTCGTCGATAGCGAGCGGATGGCGGGCCTGCTGCGCCTGGACGGATACGTCCTGGTGCCCAAGCCGGAGGGGGCCGACTTCGTCGTCATCAATACGTGCGGCTTCATCGGCGATGCCCGGAGCGAATCCCACGCCGTCATCCGCGAGATGCTGGCGCTGAAGCGCCGCCGCCGCATTCGAGGCGTCATCGTCACCGGCTGCCTGGCCGAACGCGACAAGGAAAAGCTGCTCCAGGCCTACCCGGAAATCGACCAGCTTGTGGGCGTCTTCGGACGGGATGAGATCGCCACGTCGGTCCATCGGTTGCGGCCGGCGGCGAAAACCCCCGCATCTTCGAGCGACTCTCCGCCCTCCGTCAAAGCCTCCCCATTGCCATGGGGGGGGCCTGCCGGCGCGGCGGCAACCGCTTCGCCCCTGGGCGGGCTCGAAGAGCAGCGGACGCTGTTCCGGCCGGCCCCGACCCGGCCGCTGCCCGACACCGCGCGATTGCGGATCACGCCGCCCCACCTGGCCTACTTGAAGATCGCCGAGGGCTGCAACCGCACGTGCAGCTTCTGCTCGATCCCGCACATGCGAGGCCCCTACGCCAGCAAGCTCATCGAGGAGGTCGTCGCCGAGGCCGAGGAGCTGGCCGCCGACGGCGCCCGCGAGCTGGTGTTGGTGGCCCAGGACACCAGCAGCTACGGACTGGACCTCTACGGAGAGCCGCGGCTGGCCGAGCTGCTCCGGCGGCTCGACCAGGTCGACGGCCTGGCCTGGATCCGCCTGATGTACCTCTACCCGATGTATATCACCGACGAGTTGCTCCGCGTGATTTCCTCGGGCAAGCGGATCCTGCCCTACCTCGATCTGCCGCTCCAGCACATCGACGACGAGGTGCTGGGCCGCATGCGGCGGCAGGTCAACCGGGCGCAGACCGAAGAGCTGCTGGACCGGCTCCGCGGCCGGATCGAACGCCTCGTGCTGCGGACGACGCTCATTGCCGGTTTTCCGGGCGAGACCCAGGGGCAGTTCGAGGCCCTGGTGGACTTCGTCCGCCGGCGGCGGTTCGAGCGGCTGGGCGTGTTTACCTACAGCGAGGAGCTGGACACCTCCGCCGCCAGCCTCGACGGGGCTCTGCCGGAGGACGTGAAAGCCGCCCGGCGGGACCGCCTCCTGGCCGTGCAGCAGGAGATCGCTTTCGCCTGGAACGAAGCGCAAGTCGGCCGGCAGATGGAAGTTATCATCGATTGCCAGGTCCCCGGCGAGCCCCACGCCTTCCTGGGAAGGACCTATGCCGACGCCCCCGAGGTGGACGGGGCAGTCTACGTCACCGGAGAAAATCTGGCCCCGGGGCAGTTGACCCCCTGTGAGATCGTGGCAGCCCGCGGTTATGATCTAATAGCCGTGCCGGTGGAAAGGGATT
>JBEKCP010000713.1:0-2634 GCA_050014815.1 Thermoguttaceae bacterium
GGAGGAGCTGTCGCTCATCATCCGCTCGATGAAAGGCATCGAAAACGCCTACGTTCTCTATGATACGGAGCAGCGGTCCGGCTTGAGCGGCGAAAGACTCAAGACCGCCTCCGTCAGCGTCAAGCCGCTGGGCACCGAGCAGCTCGAGGAGTCGCGGGTCTCGGCCATCCGATACCTCGTGGCCGGGGCCATCGCCGGACTGAAGCCGGAGAACGTCACGGTCGCCGACCTGAACGGCAACGTCTTTCGCGGCGGCGACCCTGAAAACGGCGCCGAGAATCAGTACATGGCCCTCAAGCAGAAGCACGAGCGGGCGCTGCGGGCAAAGATCCTCGACGCGCTGAAGTACATCCCCGGCGTGACCGCCGAGTGCACCGTCAAGCTAGAGAAGGAACGGTCCACCCATGTCGAGCAATTGAAGGTCGATCCCAAGACGGTCAACCTGGAGATCATCGAGAAGACCAAGACGCGAAACCAGGACGGCTCGTCCGGCAGCGGTGGCCGGCCGGGCGTCCAGACCCAGCAGGCCAACGCCCCCAGTTCGCTGGCCCCCGGCTCCAGCTCCGGCAAGGGCTCGCACGAAGAAGAAGATAACGGCGAAACCAAAACGCACAGCGAGCCCGTCCTGCGGGAGCACACCGAAAAAGAGAACGTGGGACTCACGCCCAAACGGGCCACGGTCGCCGTGGGCATCCCCAGCAGCTACTTCGAGAAGGTCTGGCGGGAGCGGAATCCCGTCAAGGAGGGCGACGCCCCCAAGACGCCCGATCCGGCGGCCCTGGATGCTATTCGTGAAGAAATCCTAAGCCAGGAACGCAAGCACGTCGCCACACTCCTGACGCCGCTCTTGCCGCCGGAGGCTGCCGCCAACGCGACGGACCTGGTGGCCATCACCACGTTCCAGGACATCAAGCCGGGCGCGATGCCGGTTCCCTCGACCGCCCAGAACGTGCTGGCCTGGCTCGGACAGCATTGGAGCACGCTTGGGCTCTTGGGCCTGGTCCTGGCGGGCCTGGTGATGCTGCGTTCGATGGTCCGCCGCGTGCGAGGCCCCGAGGCGGCCGCCACGCCGCTGCGGGTCGCGGCGACGCCGGAAACCGCAACGGAGGAGAAGGAGCCCGCCGAGGTCGTCGCCGCGCGGCGCTTGCGCCGGCTGGCCGCCGGGGAGCCCTCGCTCCGCGACGAATTGTCCGACCTCGTGAAAGAGGACCCTGACGCCGCGGCCAACATCCTTCGCACCTGGATCGGACAAGCGGGGTAACCATGAGACTCTCGACCGACGGCCTTCGCAAAGCGGCGATCCTGGTGGCCAGCCTCGACACGGCGGCCGCCGACGCCCTGCTCGATCAGCTCGCGCCCGACGAGGCCCGGCAGGTCCGCGGACTGGTCGTGGAACTGGGCAACATCGACGCCGGGGAACAGCGGCGGGTGATCGACGAGTTCTTCCGCGCGGGGCCGGCGGCGCCGGTGGCGAATCCTTCGCGTTTGGTGCCGCCGAAGAACCCGCCGGGGATCGAGATGGACAGCCGGGCGGCCCGGGTCATTTCGGATCGCGCCCGCCTCCAGGGACCGCGGCGGTCCGAGGCGGACCGCCAGGACGATCGCCCCTTCCAATTCCTCCAGGAGGCGGAAGCGGAGAAGCTGGCCCGGCTGTTGGCGGCGGAGCGGCCGCAAACGGTTGCGCTGGTGCTCTCGCACTTGCCGCCGGAGCGGGCCGGGGCCGTGCTGAGCCGCTTGCCCGGCGCGGCGCAGGCCGAAGTCGTCCGCCGGCTGGTCGACCTGGAAGAAGCCGATCCGGAGATCCTCCGCGAGGTGGAGGAAGCGCTCCAGTCGCGACTGTCCGAGCAGGTCCAGATGCAGCGGCGGCGCGTGGCCGGGCTCGAAGCGGTCGCCGGGATCCTCGAAGCGACCGGCCGGAACGCCGGCAGCCGGATCCTCGACAACCTGTCCGCCCACGACCCGGCGCTGGCCGAGAGGCTGGGGCAGCGGCCCCTTGAGTTTGACGACCTGGCCGCCCTGGACGACGACCTGCTGGCCGAGGTCTTCGACTCGGCCGGTTGCGAGCTGTTGATCCCGGCCCTGGTCGGGGCGAGCGAGGAATTGATCGGCCGCATGCTCGGGCACTTGCCGGCCGACGAGGCGGATCGGATCCGCCGGGAGTTGAACTCGCCGGGCCCGTTGCGACTGAGCGACGTGGAAGAGGCCCGGCGCGAAGTGGCCCGCCTGGCCCGCTCGGCAATGTATCGCCGGCAGACCGCCGGGACCGCGTAGCGAGGAACCATGATGCCAGCCATCCTTCGCACTACCGACAATCATCCGGGCACCGCCGGCGTGGCGTTCAATTTCGACGACATGGCCGCGGAGGCGAAGCGGTACCTCGACGGCATCCGCGCCGAGGCCGCGAAGATCGTCGCCAAGGCGCGGGGCCAGGCCGACGCAATCCGCCGCGAGGCCCAGAGGGAAGGCCGGCAGGCGGCGGTGCTCGCCGTCGAGGATGTCATCCGGAAACAGTTGGCCGGCACGCTGCCCGCCCTGGCCCAAGCGGTTGCCGATCTTCGGCAGGCCAAGCAGGCATGGCTGGCCCACTGGGAGGCCGCCTGGGTCCACGTGGCGGCGGCCATCGCCCGGCGGCTG
>JBEKCP010000714.1:0-2634 GCA_050014815.1 Thermoguttaceae bacterium
TTACGGAACCATCTCTCATCCGCTCGACGGTCGCTGAGACCATTTTGCACACCACCCATTGGTGGGTATTTTCTCGGAACAAACGGAAAAGCTTATTGATTTCCCCCAACCTAGCAGTTAAACCTATTTGTCACAACCGCAAAACTCAACTTATTATGCGCCATCCCGTACCAGCCACGGATGGAACACGGATGATACACGGATGTTTCAGAAAACAGATTGCCTGCACCCGATCCCCTGTCTTCCATCGGTGTTCCATCCGTGTTCCATCCGTGGCTGAATTCGGATGTCATTTTTCGGCCCGGCCTCATTCGTCCCGGGTCGGATCGCCCGAAAGGAGTTCGCCGTCGGCGCGGTGACCGAGGTGCTGAAGAACGGTCTGGTCGATTTCGGACGACAGGAAGCGGACGGCCCCGTCGCCGAAGAGGAAGTGGGCGCCGCCGGCATGGCAAGAGGCGAACCCGCCCACCGCAAGGTCCGTAACGACCGCTTCGCCGGCCGCGGCCGTCGGCGGCGCCCCGTTGATCGGAGTGCCCGTGTTGCGGAGCGTCGCCCGCGTGCCCGACATCCAGCCGAGGTCGTCCGGCTCGACCCGTTTCTCGCCCACGTAGATGGTGTGCGCCGGCCCGTCGGTCACGTCCCGCCGCGCGATGCGGCTGTTGAGGAAGAGCACGCCGTGGTTGTCGGCGTCGATCGGGGCCTCCAGGTCGTGGTGGCAGCCGGCGTAGTTGCTCATGCCGATCTCTTGCAACCGCGGGCTGATGTCTGACGGGCACCGCAGCCTCGCGATGCGGACCTTGCGGGCCGCGGCATTCTTGGCGTCGTACGCCCCGGCCGCCTGGTCGATGTGCCGGAAGGTCGGAATCTCGTCGAGATACGGCAGCAAGGGGACGATCCAGCTCATGTGCTGCCCTCGCGGGACGTTGTGGATGGGCCCCTTCGACTCGATCGTGCCGGCCGGAAGCGTGCCGAAGGCCGCCACGTGCTCCTCCAGGGCCGTGCCCAACCCCGTCAGGTTGGCGCGGCAGGTCGCCCGCCGGGCTGCCTCGTGTACCGCCATCACGCCCGGCAACATCATTGCACCCAAAATGCCGATAATCGTGATGACAACCAGGAGCTCCACGAGCGTGAACGCGCCGCGGCTTGGGGTCTTCATGGCTTGGGTCCTTTCGGAAGGGTCATGGTGACGTCGCGGGTCTGCCGGGCCCGCAGGCGTGGATCATCGGGATAAACGGCTTCGACCGAGACGCGGCGGCGGTCCGGGCGGCCGGCCTCGGGCTCTACGCGGATGGCCACGCTGGCGGCGTCGCGGCCCGCAAGGTCCTCGGCCGAGAGGGTCCATGTCTCGCCGGGGTAATTCGGGTCGGCCGCCAGCCGGGCGGCCGCCCGATCGAGCGCGGACTCGGCCAGCCATGCCGCCTGGGCCTCGCGGACCTGGCGATCCAGCGATTGCCGCCCCGCCGCGGCCAGCCGCACGACCGCAAAGGTCACCGTGGCCGCAACGCCCAGGCCGACCAGCAGCACCAGCAGCACGGCGCCGCGATTTCCGTAGCCCAGGCGTTTGCGCCTGGGACCAGAAACGCTATGCAAGGATTGCGATATCTTCATCACTTCACTGGCTCCTCGAAACGATGGGCTCGGGACACGACGGCCTCGACCCGCAGCGGAGCCGCGGCCGGGTTGGATAACGGGATGACGAGCACGGCCACGCCGGCACCACCCTGCGGCCCCGCGCGGACGTCCAGCGACGCCTTGGCGGCGTGTTGCACGAGTGGGAACTCATCCTCCCGGCCCGAGGCCGCCGGGCCCTCCTCGCGCCGAACGATCTTCCCCGACTCGATCCGGTAGACGATTGTTTGACCGGAGGGCATCCGGAGCACGAGCGATCCGCCGGGGTCGCTGCCGGGGACCGCCCCGGAGGCCGCGTGGGCGTCGTCGCGGAACTGCCGGCAGAGTTCCGCCAGCATCGCGGTCGTGCGGGCCCGTTGGCGTGCGGCCCCTTCCATCTGCATCAGCGCGTCGAGCAGGCCCACCGCGATCCCCAGGAGC
Source organism: Thermoguttaceae bacterium (assembly GCA_050014815.1). Lineage (GTDB taxonomy): Bacteria > Planctomycetota > Planctomycetia > Pirellulales > Thermoguttaceae > JBEKCP01. The sequence goes on from JBEKCP010000714.1 coordinate 2,050, forward strand.
ACGGTCCCCACGGTCAACACAACGATTATCTCGACCAGCGTCATTCCGCCGGCGCGTTTCATGGCAGGGCCATGACGCGAGGCGAATCGTCCCAGGCGCGCAACCTCATATCGGGGACTGTCCCAATTTTCGTGCTCCGACGCGCAGCGGCGGCACGAAAATGGGACTGTCCCCCTTGCGTGACCAGATGAGATGAACTACTACGGGCCCTTCGACGCCGCCCGGCACTTGAGGTAAAGCTGCACCTCTCCGTAAAGCGTGCCGGGCGGCAATTGGGCCAACAGGGGCCGGATCTGCGTCGGGCGGGTCTCGCCGATGAGCGAGCCCAGCGCGGCCAGCCGGTCCGGCGCCAGGCACCACTGGGCCTCGACCGCCAGTCCGTCCTCCGCCGCCCGAATCGCGTGGTCCAAGACGGCCTCCCGGGAGAGGTTCCGGACGGCCATGCACTCGGCCATCGAGAAGCCGGCCGCCAGGAGCCGCCAGGTCCAGTAGTGCGACGGCGGAGGCGATTTTAGATTTTGGATTTCGGATTTCGGATTTGTTTGAGATTTGGAATTTGAGATTTGAGATTTGAAGTGATTCGTC
>JBEKCP010000715.1:0-2630 GCA_050014815.1 Thermoguttaceae bacterium
TTTCAGGGGGTCTTGGTTGAGATCGACCGCTATCTCGCCACCCAGGTGCCTCCTTCCACGGCAATCACCAAAGGGGTTTCCGGGGAAGTGCAAGAGGTCGCCACACTCCTGGAAGACAAAGGCCTGATCATTATCGGTGGGGAGCGTCGGCCACATGCTTATGAGGCCCTGAAATCAGCCTTCAGGTTGAAAGAACTGATCTGGATTCCTACCCGAGAACACGAATCTGCGGACCAGTTTGAGCCTTACGTGGCGCGACCGGAGGTGGCTGCCGTGTTGCTGGCGATCCGCTGGACCAGCCATTCCTACGGGGAGGTGAGGGATTTCTGCCTAAAGCACGGCAAGCAGTTCGTCCGCCTGCCCGGTGGTTACAATCCGAACCAAGTGGCCCACCAAATCCTTGTGCAAAGAGGTGGGCAAGGAAGCCTGAACGTTCGTTTGTAGGGTCGGGGATCGCCAGCCGATGGGCCTTGTTCCCACAAGGCTAGCAGTCCTATGATGGTGGCATGAAACGCCGCGTTGCTCACCTGCCGCTGCACTCGGGAAAGGCCCCGCCGTGGCTGTTCAAGCGAATGACCAAGCTGGCCGGGGCAGTAACGATGGCCATCGTCGAGGAGTTTGGCCCCTCCGAGATGCTCCGCCGGCTGTCCGACCCCTGGTGGTTTCAGGCTTTCGGCTGCGTGCTGGGCTTCGACTGGCACAGCAGCGGCGTGACCACCGTCACCTGCGGGGCGCTAAAGGAGGCGGCGAAGGTCTGCGGCCCCGACCTGGGCATCCTGGTGGCCGGCGGCAAGGGTGCCACCAGCCGCAAGACGCCCCAGGAGATCGTCGACGCCGCCGACCGCCATGCCATCACGGCCGGAGATCGGCTGGTCTATGCCTCGCGGATGAGCGCCAAAGTCGATTCGGCGGCGGTCCAAGATGGGTTTGCCATCTACCACCATTCGTTCTTCTTCACGCCGGACGGGCAGTGGTGCGTGGTCCAGCAGGGCATGGACGCTGAGGGTGGCTGGGCTCGCCGCTACCACTGGCTGGGGAAGGGCGTCGAGGATTTCGTCTGCGAGCCCCACGCAGCCGTCCAGGATCTGGCCGAGCGGCCAGCGGAGGCGCTCCCCGGGGGGGCCGGAAGCGGCCAGCGTCAGTTGACGCTCTTGAACATGGTTGCCGAGGAGGCCGGCGAAAACCGCCGGGCGAGTGCCGCCCTGGTGCGCGAGCCACCCGGCTGGCTGATGGACGAGATCGAGCGGCTCACGGAAGGGCCGACGTTGTTTGCCCCGGCCCGCCATCCGGTGCTCGACCTGGACGTGGATCGCAACCGGCTCCAACGCATCCTAACGACCGCTCACGAGCAGGACCCGCAGGACTTCGAGACCCTGCTGGGGCTCCAGGGCATCGGGCCGGCGACTGTCCGCAGCTTGGCCCTGCTGGCAGAGATCATTTTCCAGGCACCGCCGTCGCGGCGCGATCCCACGCTGAGCAAGGGAACCCGTACGCGCCGCTGGGCCGACTACTCACATGCCCACGGCGGCAAGGATGGCACGCCATTTCCCGTGGACCGGGGCACCTACGACCGGAACATCGCCGTGCTGACCGACGCCGTGCGGAAGGCCCGACTCGGAGAAAACGACAAGCTGGATGCCCTGCGCCGACTCTCGAAACTGGGCGAAATATGACCGCTTTACCAGGATCGGGCCGCCCGACACCTGCCTCACAATCCGCCGGTCGCTTCCGCCCAGGTCTTTCGCAGCCAGGCTATCTCTTCCTCGTTCAGGATGAGTCCCTGCGCCGGTCCGCCCACAACTGGATACTCTTCCCAATCGACATCCGACCCACGCAGAATACCTTCACCGGTGTCCGAGTCGTACACGAACTCCCACTCCTCCCCGTACCGGTTCGTGAATCGCCAAGTAGGCAAGCGTGGGGCAATCATCTCTGCGATCTCCCGTCAATCTCCGTGTGCCGATATGTCGTCATTCGCTACGCCCCCACTTCACCCGAACGCGGCGCACTTCTTCTGCGATACTGGCCCGTGCATCGCGTCGGTCCCAGTATCGCCGCAAGAGCTGATCGTACTGCGTTTCCGCATGACGGATGTGGGCTATGACGGCCAGATCGACGGCCTCATCGGCAAGGCTCTTGGCGGACGCCGTCCGGCCGACCCGGCCGCTATACTTCAGACAGGCGTGTTCCGCAATGACCATCTCCCTTCTGGCAGGGCAATGTGGATAAAGTTCCCGTACGCGGGCAACAAAACGCGCGACGTATTGCTGGTCGAGATTTGCACGGCGTTCTGCTTCCCGCTCACGCCGCCGCGTGCGGACCTCGGCGTCGGCCAGGGACTCCTTCTCGGCCTGCTCCAACGCTTGAGCCTCGACCAGCAACCCTTGCCGTTCGTACCGCTTGCGGGCCTGGCTCCACTTGAGCACGACCGCAGCCAACGTCGAGTGCTTTCGGGCACGCCGCGTCGCGGCCGTGTCGCCCGCGGGCAGAAAGACGAGATGGTCCAGATCGGCACACGCCAGGCACAGCGCTCCACGGTCGCCGGCAAGCATGATCCAAGCCTTGTGGCCGAGTTCCTCGCCGCACTCGTCGCAAACGAACTCCCTGGCGGTGATGAAAACCTTCGGAGG
>JBEKCP010000716.1:0-4514 GCA_050014815.1 Thermoguttaceae bacterium
CGTCGGCACCGGCCCGTCCGCGCCGTGCCCCGCTACGTAAAGGGGGAAGCAACCCCAAATGGGCGCCCGGTATTGACTGACCCCGGGCCAGAACTCCAAGCCGACGCGAGCCAGCCGCCCGCTGTGCAGGGGCCAGGTGCGGAACGACATGGGCGGCGACTGGTCATAGAAACAGCCGCGTTGCAGGGGGAGATCGAGGAACTCGAGGTTCTGCAACCACAAGGCGTCATCGCCCCAGGGATATTCCTTCATGCCCACTTCGAGGTCGCCGATCGCGATCAGTCTGCCGGCCTTCAGGTCCTCTTTGTGGCTGCCTTTGTAGAAGATCGTACAGCCCGGATCGCCGGAGAAGTGCGAGTAGATGTCCCAGCGGGCATAGGGCGCCCACTGCCGCAACAACTCACCCGTCTTCTGCGAGGGCCGCGTGTCGCTGCCCAGGCCCAGCATGATCACTCGCTCCGGCCAGCCGCGTTTCTTCACAATCGCATGCACGCCGTCGAGCATGGGTTTCCAGAAGGCCTCCGCGCCCTCGTCCAGGAACGTCGGTACGACCACGTTCGCGGTCGCCCCGGTTTGCGGATCCCACTGCGTCACTTGCGCGGATGCCTTGGGGTTTCGCGCGGCAGTCATCTGCTGATTGCCCTCGTAACCGATCGCCACTTCCTTCGCGCTCTCCGCGCTCCAGACGTACAGGCTCATCGCCTTCGGCGGCGCGCAGTATCTCGCGTACAGATCCAGATACTTTTCGAAGAGCGTGAAGTCCGGTTGCAGGCCCTTCTCGGTCTTGATCCAGCGGATCAGCCCGCTCTTGTGTCCCATGTGCTGGCCGACGAGGACCGGCACGTACATGATGTCGTTGCCGAGTTGTCCGGCCATTTCCAGCGACTTGGCGATTACCTTGAAGTGCTCGTCCGACCACGGTGCGACGCCGTAGGTGGTGGCCGTGGCCTCGGGCGAGTGCATCACGCCGATCAGCGAGCGCAGGTCCCTGGCGTCGGGCACCGCATAGCCCGTCACGAACACCTGCACCGGGACGTCGAACTTCTTCCCGTTGGCCTCCAGCGACAGCGTCGAGACGTACCAGCCGGACGGCTGGTCCTTGGGCGCTTGGACGTTCAGCCAGACGGGCAGGGTCGTGGCGCCGTCCTCCGGCTTGTCCAGCAGGTTGTCGCACCAGTGGATATCGGGGCCCTGCGATGCGAAGTAGACGCGCACCGCCCGCGCCGGCAAGACGGCCTTGTTCGGGCCGACCAGGTCGCGCACGCTCGCGATCACTCCGTGCAGGCCGTCCGGGTCCGCCAGGACCGCCTGCCCGCGGCCGACGCCGTTGCGCGGAACCAGGATCCGCACGGGTTGCAGGGGGTCGAACGGGCTCCCTGCCGAGACGCCCACGATCGGCATCCCGCGCACGCTCCCCACCCCTCGGGCCCAGCCGCCGGCAATCCGCGAGCGCGGGACCGGCCTGGCGGCGACCTGCTCCAATTCCTGGGCGCTCCAGACCCGCGTACCTTTGCACGCCTCGTCAAAGGGGATCAGTCCCGCGCCGCTGGCGCTCGTCACGCTTACCCCGCGGATCGCCAGATGGCTCCAACCATATCCCTGCATCGGCCCACATCCGGCCGCTCGACGCAACTCCACCGCCAAAACATTACTCCCCTTGACCAACAGCTTCGATGGCACCGGGACGGTCATTCTGCGCACCCGCGCCTGATAGCGCGGCAGCCACTTGGGCTCGGGCTTGGCGCCCAGCCCCACGACCGGCAGGGGCGTCCCTCCGTCATCGACCGTATACGCCTCGATCGGGTAGTCCGCGGCCGGCACGTGCGGTTCAAGTGTGCCCTCGGGCACATGGCTGCGGCCGACCTCCGCGCCGTTGACGTAAATCACGGCTCCCCCCAGATACTCGACCGTGACCTTCACATCCGTCGCTTTCGCCGGGTCCGACACCCCGAACCGCGTGCGGAGGCACAACAGCGCGGGATCGCCGCTCCCCGCCACCCCGTAGCCGCCGATGAACTCGTACAGATCGTCGGCGTACCGCGCCCACAGGCTGTCGTCGCAATCGCGGGAGGTCCAGTTGCCGGCCGGCAGTTCCGACAGATGCGCTGTCTTGGCGTCGTAGCCCTGGGGGCGGGGAGGATTGCTGCCGGGGGTCATCGCCGCCATTTTGCCGTCGGCGTTCCTGGTGACGCGCGGCCCGGTCACCAGCCACACCCGCCACGGCGTCCGGTAGGACAGGATGGGCGCGAGCAGTTCGCGGAGTTGCGATTCAGTGCCCGGCCTCACGGAGACCTGGCCCTCTCGCTGCTGTTGGACGCCAAACACGGCCGAGTAGGTCCCGCTTTTGTCCTTGCCATCCAGCGACGCTTTCAACTTGATCACACCGTCGACCGGCTTCTTGTCGGCCGGCACATAGCCGTCCGGCTTGATGGCGATTCCGAGTTCTCCCTCCAGAGTCGTGCCGTCGAACATCAACTTTGCCGCGTCCACCGGATGCTGCGCCCGGTTGTACGTCTCGGCCCGCGCGGGCAGCGCCTCGAACGTCTTCGCCCTGCGGTCCACGTTGAACATCAGCCCCAGGGGCGCCCCCGGCCGCATCGCATCCACCAGCCATACGACCCGCCGTTTGCGCGATGGCATAGGTTCCGCCCTTGTCCAGCGCCAGGTTCAATTCGACCTTCTCGATGGCGGCGTCGGTCTGGATTTGCACGGGGCCGCTCAGCCGGCCGCCCTCTACCTTCAGAGCGTGTTCCTTGATCCGGCAGGTTGCGCGGGGGTCGCCGACGATCGCCGCCGCCAGCTCCCGGACCTGCCCGCCCTCGACAGCGAACATCAGCACGACATCCCTGGAGCCCGAGATCGCCTGCTGGAGGGTGCAGTCGTAGAACTTCCGTTCGGCGGCAGAACCTGGCCGGGCCGATAACGAGAACATCAGTCCCAGGAGCAGCATGAGGCCGCGGGGGCGCAACGCGCCAGCGCGATGTTCCTCGAAGTGTGGTTTGGTCAACCGAGATGCTGCAACCTTCTCGAACATTTTGAGCCTCTTGAGTACGGGATGTTGGCGGGGATGTTGGGGGGATGTGGCGGGACGGCGATGTTGCGCCGCTTCATTTAGCATATCATGGCCGGCAATCATGTTCAACCTTGGCTCTGTCGCGCCTGCCGGAACGCCACGGCAGCAGGGCAACGGAATGTTTTCTACTATAGTCGGCTAAGACATCCCGGTAACTGACTGCAGCATCTTTCTCCGGGGCCGCTCTTCTTCTGGGGCTTCTGATCTTGTTTGGCAGTGATTGTTCACGGGGTTCTTACTCTCGTCGTGCCCACCAGAACCTCACGGCAGAAGGCCGACAATGGTCATCGTGAACAGGGGATTTTGGCTTGTCACGCGCCACCCCCGAGGCGGCCCAAGAGGCCACGGACAACAACCGTGACCGGCTCAACGAACTGTACGACCGGCCCACGCTTAAACTACTTCAGCAGTTTCTCAACGACAACTCCAGCCCGCTAACCTGCGGCGGTCACCCATCCTCCGCGTCGAAACGGCCCAGCCGTGGAAAAAGCACGAAACCTTTTCGGTTTTTCTTGACTCGGCTTGGTCGGCATGCCCTTATGGCTTTTCGACGCGGCGGCGTGCCCCACCGCCGCGCACAAGGGCACCGCTCCGCTAACCGTTCGGCTGTCGGGCAGAGTGGTCGCTTTCTGAGGGAAACGGCCACGTCGGGCGGGGCCAAATACCTCAATTCCCACGGGTTCTTAGGCGGCTTTTCCGCAGGCCTTCCCGGTGCCCGGCGTCCGCGATAAGATTGGGGGGCGTTGGCTCTGATCAAAACTCCTGCCAGTTGGCTAGCGTCCATTGGCCGTCGTGGTTCGGCGTGAGCATCGCCGAGCCAGTAGAATCTCTTATGGAATGACACGTTATGAGAAAGTTCGTGGTTGGGTGCATCGTGCTTTTCACCATGGCGGGGAAGGGCTGAGAACGCCGTGTACCAGCACTCTTTGGAGAATGCCATGCGCCAGTGCCTTTCTATTGCGATCGGGTTGTGGTTGGGCGGCGCGGGGGTTGGGCGGGTGGGAGCGGCAGACGCCCCGCCGCCGCGTGCCGAAGAAGCCCGCGTCGCGGCACACATGCCGAAAGTCGGCGAACCCTGGATCCTGGCGACCTATGCGGGCGACCCGGCCAATCTGAAAATCTGCCGGGAGTTGGGCTTCAGCGTCTTTCAAACCGACAGCGATCACCTGAGCACGAACCAGACGGGGCCCGACGCCTGGGATTGGTCCGGCTTCGACAAGGAGCGCGACAAGGTCCATGACGCCGGGGCGCGGTGGATGTTCTTCCCGCATTTTGCGTTTCCGCCGCCTTGGTATCGCCAGCAGAACCAATTCGTGCGGCTCCGCTGCCTGGAGCACGACCAAACCGTGGAAGCCTTTTCGCTGTGGGACCCGAAAGCGTTGGAGTTTCTGAACGACGGATACCGGGAGCTGGCCCGCCGCTACGGCAGCGGGGCCGACAA
>JBEKCP010000717.1:0-2629 GCA_050014815.1 Thermoguttaceae bacterium
GCATCGCATACCAACCGGACGGGATGCCGTTTGTGGCATCGCGGTCCCTCGATGGATAGCGCCATTTGCCGATTTCGGGCTTGAGGGTTAACGGATCCGGATTCGTCATCATTTGCCAATAGGGAGGAACCGCATTCCAATTCCAGCCCAGGTTCTGGCCGTCGGGCGGATTGGCGGGATTGCCGTCGCCACAGTCGTAGCACTCGTTGCCGATATTGGTGACCTGCCCCGGCGAGGCCATCACCTCGGTGAAGTGGACGCCCTTGTAGCCGAAGACTGTTCCCGCCGAGCCGGCGGAATCGAAGGTCGGCACGTCTAAAGTGGTCGGCACGTCGCCGGGATCGCGGAAGTCAATGATGTTCGCCACAAGCTGCGCGGCATACCCGACCCGCTTGGCCACCGTGTCGCCGGGCGTTTTAGGGTCGGGGGCATGCGCCCAGTTGCTCAAGTGGAGCTGAGTGTACAGCTTCTGAGCCAACGCCGGGTGTGCGGCCACAGTCTCATAAACGGCTTCGCCGGGGTCGTCAATCCCATTGATCCCATCGTTGTCTATCCCGTCGGTGGCCCAGTCGTTGATGCTGGCCAGTTGCTGGGTGGCCGCGAGGTTCTGGATGGAAGCGGAGAGGTAGTTCTGGAACGAGGGCAGGAGAGCGTCCGCCGCGTTCGGCGCATTGGCCGCAGGGATGCCGTCGCACTCCAGCGCCGGAACGATCACGGGATCGCGCAGAATCACCGCCAGGTACGGGCTGTCATCCCCTTGCGGATCGTCCGGACGGAACTTGTAATCCTGGATCAGTTCGATGCGGTACCTGCTGGTACCGTCCGGCAGGGGCGCCCAGCCTCGATCCAGCCAGAGCGTGGTCGCACTGTTGGAGACGATCGTCCGGGTCTGGCCGGCGCCGGCCCCGGCGTAAATGTTGACGGTATAACCTGCCAGCGCATTGACCCCCCAAGTCGCCAAGGCGTCGGTCAACGCATTGCCGGCGGCGGTCATGTTGAGGTCGTACGTGAAACAATCTCTCTCGATGGAATAGCCCTGGGAAGCGATGTCATAAGTCGCGGTGCCGTCCGTCGCCGGCGCGGGGGTGAAGGGGTTTGGGGGTGTCTCCGGGGGTATTCTGGAGTCAATGATGTTGAGCGTATTCGTGGTGTTGGAAAAGATGCGCCGCGCCTGGCCCATCCCGACGCCGGTGAGCAGTCGCACCTCCCGGCCGACCCACTGGTTGGGTTGCCAGACGGCGGTGCTGTCAACAATGGCCGTACCTGTGCTCCCGGCGCTCACGATGCTTGCTCCTCTCAAGGTGAGAGGCACGGGCAGCGTTGCGTTGTTGGGCCATGCGGCTCCCGACAGCGTCACGAGGTTGCCGGAGATGGCGGTAATCTGGCGGACCTGACCGCGGCCCGTCCCGTCCAGAACGCGGAGAACATAGTTGGTCGTTCCGTCGGGAAACAGGACGGCAGGATCGGGCGCTGAATCGAGCCACACCTGCGTGGCGCTGGACCAGGCGATGTTGCCCGAAGCCCACGGGTACACTGCCTGCTGCAAGGGATTCATCGGCTGCAAGGGTATCGAGTTGGCATCGCAGGCCAACGTGCCGTCCGGCCAGCGGATGGCGGTGGCGGCATAGTTCCCCACGCCGAGCACGCCGAGCACAGAAGGGGGGGCGCTGCTGGCATTGACGGGCAGAATGCAGAAGGAATCGCCTGCGGAGGGCGCCACGGCCACGGTCAGGCCTGGAATGGTCAGCGTGTTGGCGCCGCTGGCGGTGATCTGGGTTTGCGATCCTGCAGCCTGTCCAGTGGCGAAGTACACATAGCAGTTCAGAGAACCGGCCGTGTCCCAATGGACCCAACGGTCGTTCGGTATCCAGTCGCGCCAGCCGGGCTGTGTGGTGTCGGCGGTGAGGATTCCCCCGGCGTAAGCGCCCACCTTGCCCCAGAACGCGCCGGAGACCGGCACGCCTCCGACCTGGTAAACGGTGGTGGTGTCGGGGATGACGCCCCAGTTCGGCGTTACCGTGAGCGTATTCGAGGTGTTCCCCGAGATGGACCGTATCTGACCCGCTCCCGTGCCCGCAACGAGCGCGACAAGGTCAGACGTGTACAAGTTGCCGGGCCAATTCCGGGAGGCGTCAGTCAACGTACTCACCGTGCCGCCGGTGGCCACGAGATTGCGGGTGATGGGGATGTAATTGCGCTGATGGCCGGGCCGGGCTTTCTCTCTCCCGCGCTCGCCGGGAAGGCCGTTGGTGCCGTAGCGGGCCGTGATGATGGCCGAAGAGATCAACTGAGCGACGTGCAATCGTTGCGCGTCGCCGGCCGCTCCCATCGCGCTGAAGTTCGGGTAATAGGTATCCATCGTGATGTTCAGGCCACCGGCAGGTCCGCGAAAATAATCCTGGAAGCAGGACACGAGCAGGCGAACGAGGCTCGTGTCGAAGGAGGTGTAGCGGATGTCCTGAGTCAGGACGCCGAGGTCCCCCGCGTAGCCCATGCCGTTGATGTTGAACATGCCGAGGTCGCCGGCGCTCGTGTCCGGCGTGCCGGAGGCCGCCGTGTTGAAGTCAAAATAGACCTTCACGCCATCGCGGTTGTAAAGCGACTGGCAGCCGAACAAATCGGTCGTGTT
>JBEKCP010000718.1:0-2629 GCA_050014815.1 Thermoguttaceae bacterium
ACTACGCGGTCAATAATCCCAAGGCGTTGCCGCGGATCTTCCAGCGGGAGAGCCGCCGGGTCTCCCGCCCGCTGGTCTACGAGAACGACGAGGGGCTGCGGCTCCGGAAGAAGTCGCTCGGCGAGATGGTCGCCGGCATCGACGCCCTGCCGCCCATCACCGGCTTCGTGCTCACGACCCGCAAGGACAACCCGTTGGTCGAGGTCGCCCTGGTCTCGCCCAAGCCCGCCGGAGAGGACAACAGTACGGTGCTGGCCGGCTGGACGTACGGGCTGGGCCGGGCCGTGGCCTTCACCAGCGACGCCGGGGCCCGCTGGACCGCCGCCTGGGCCAAGGAGCCCGTCTACGACCAGGTCTTCGGCAAGATCATCCGCTGGTCGATGCGGCCCACCGGCCAGGCGGGGAAGTTCACCACGACCTTCGAGCCCATCGACGGCCGGATGCAAGTCGTCGTCAACGCCCTGGACAAGAACGACTCGCTGTTGAACTTCCTGACCATGAGCGGCACGGCCGTGGGCCCCGACCTCAAGCGGCCGATCAGCGTGCCGATCGAGCAGACGGGGCCGGGCCGCTACGTCGGGAGCTTCCCGGCCCGGGAGGCCGGCAGCTACTTCGTCACGATCCAGCCGGGGCTGGGGATGGCCCCGATCCGCGCCGGCGTGACCGTGCCCTACTCGGACGAATTCCGCGACCGCGGCTCCAACGACGCCTTGCTCGAACAACTCGCGGCGATCGAGCCGAAAGGGGGCTCGCCGGGCCGCGTCATCGAGGCCCCTAAAGGTTCCGACGCCCTGGAGCCGCTACTGGCGGTCAACACGTTCCGCCACGACCTGCCGAAGGCCACCAGTAGCCAGGACGCGTGGCACTGGCTGGCGATGGCGGCCTGCTGCCTGCTCCTGGGCGACGTTTTCGTGCGGCGGGTGCATGTCCACTTCGGCTGGGTGCCGCCGCTGGCCGTGCGGCTGCGGGACTGGGTGCTCCGCCACCAGCCGCCCGTGGCGAAGCCGGTCTTCATCGAGCGGCTGCAAAGCCGCAAGGCGGAAGTGGTGGGTCGCATCGAGCAGCTCCGCGCGGGGGCGAGGTTCGAGGCCCCCGCGGCGCCGCCCGGCGCAGCCGCTGTGCTGGACGAGGCGGTAATCCGGCCCCCCGCCGAAAAGCCCAAGCCCGCTCCTGCCTCGCTGGCCCCCGAGGCTCAGCCACCGGAGGAGAGTTACACCGAGCGGCTCTTGCGGGCCAAACGCGAAGCCATGGAACAGAAGAACCGAACGAGAAAACCAAAAGAAGAATAACTGTTTAGCGGGCGGGCTTGCCCGCCGCGGGATGTGCGGAGAAAGCCATATTGCAACTCGGCGGGCAAGCCCGCCCGCTAAACGAACTCGAATGACATCTCCAACCGAAGGAGCCCCCCATGAGCGTCGCTGAAACCATCAGTATTGAACGGGCGAACACCCCTTGAACACCCCCGGAACCCCCGATTTGCCCGGGGGCTGCAAGGTGGTCAATCAATCGTGAAAGGCGAAAGAGAAGGCGGGGCGTCAACAGTTTGAGCAACAGCCCCGAGTGATAGAATGGACGTTTGACCGGGTGCCCTCGACGGAGGGCCCGAGCGCCGGGCAGGGCTTGCGGTTCCAACCTTCCGCGGTCCCTGCCCGGCGGCCCGGCCCTCTTGAAAGGTTGGAACATGGCGAAGGTAAAGACAGGCAAGGCGGCCCGGGCAACGGTTCAGGACCTGGCCAAGCTCCAGCAAACCCTGGCCCAAAAGCTCATCGGGCTGCGCAGGGTCATTGCCCCGGCCGGCCGCAAGGAAACGGAGGGGAGCGGAGAGGACTATCCCATCCAGATACGGGCTTCCCGTTGGCCGGAGAAATTCCCATGGGCGGTGCGAGCCGTGGCGGCGATAGATGAAGCGTGGGAAGCCCTGCGAGACGTGATGGTCTGTCATAGCCAAGTTTTCGGCCGGCGTAGGCTGCCCACTGTTCTTGCCGACCGGAACAATTCCGGCGAGCCGTCTGTCTTGGCGGTGTTGGAACACCTGCGAAGCCTAACGGAATTGCCCGCCCGTGAGACGGCGTTGGGGCTAATCGACCGGCTCGTAGGGGAGTTGGGCGGCAAGGCGACCCCGCCCGTTGACGTTGCGTTGACGCAAGAGGACAAGACCATACTTGAAACGCTTGCGGACGAGGGCATGACGTTGACCCAAGAGGACTTGGCGAACGTGACGCGCCTCTCAGAGCGCACAGTCCGCGAACACCTCAAGTACCTCCGCAAGAAGAAGCTCGTCAATCGCCCCCGCGGGCCCAAGAAGGGCGAAGGCATAACCGCCTTGGGGCTGTCTGTTATCGGCCGCGGGTAGCCTTCCGCACACGGCGGCATTTCTGCCGGTTCTTTTCCTGTTATGCCCGGCCGTTGTGTGGACAATGGTGGGCATGAACACCACTCAATCCAAGCTGTTGCCGGTCGGCCCGATGGCCCGCCGGCTTCGCGTGCCCGTGCGGTGGCTTCGCGCTGAAGCTGAAGCGGGCCGGATTCCCCATGTTCAAGCCGAGCGGGCGTTGCTGTTTGACGCGGAAACGGTCGAGGCCGTCTTGCTTGAACGCGCTAAGGAAGGAAACCATGCGACGTAACAGTA
>JBEKCP010000719.1:0-2613 GCA_050014815.1 Thermoguttaceae bacterium
GCCTCCCAGGGGAGCGTGTCGCAGCAGGGCCCCGGCGGCGGGTCGGCAATCGCCTGCCCCGCTCCACCGGCGGCCCAAAGGGCCAGCCCCAAGGCGAGGATCGCTCGGGGTCTGCCGATGCGGGGTGGAGAAAGGGTGGGCATGGCCGCAATCCGGTCCGAATGGCGCGCAATAATTCAACGAGTCTTCTTATTTGTTTCGGTCTTCCCGGTCGGAAAAATCAGCATATTCCTCATAGCCATACCCCCCTCGGGGGCAGGTGAGAGGGGTGGGGATTTAGGGATTTAGGGATTTAGGGATTTAGGGATTTAGGGATTGTTGCCGCTTGCGGCTTCGCACCACCTTCCGCCTTCCCACCTGCTCTGGCGACGGTTGGTCCAGTGGCGTAAAATGGCCGGGTCATGTCCTATCGTTCTCTCAAGCGCATCTTCGGCGAGACCAAGCTCGAGCTGAAACTCCTGTTCCTGTTCGGCGTCGGACTGCTGACCGTCATCGTGGCCAGCTTCTGGTGGTACGGCAGCCGAATGGCCAGGGTGGTCGTCGAGCAGAACCGGATCACGGGCCGGCTGCTGGTCGACCAATACATGGTCACCATGCACCTGGGCGAGATGGCGGACAAGGGGGCCCCCCGGCGCCTGGCCTTCGGGTCCCCCAATGACGACGAGTCCGATCCGGAAGTCAAGAAGAACCGGGACTACGTCAATTGGATGCGGACGAAGCTCACCAAGCAGCAGTACCAGGTGGGGTTGATCCGGCCGGAGCAGATCGAAGGGCCCTCGCCCGCCCACGATCCGGACGAGATGCGGATCTGCCGGAAGTTTCTCAACGGCGCACCGGCGGGCGGGGGCGGGGCCGAGAGCGAAGGCGAAGGCCGTGTCTTGCCGGATGCGGGGGAATACCAGTATTACGAGCCGATCCGGGCCGAGGAGTCGTGCCTGCTGGTGTGCCACGCCCCGCCGCCCGGCGGATCGGGGATCGATTCCGTCGGCTCCGGCCTGGCCATCGCGGGCGGACCCTTGGGGGCCAACGCCCCGCGGCTCTCCGTCGGCGACTTGATGGCCGTGGCCAAGGTCACGATTTCCAACGAGCGGACGCAGTTGCGGCTGGCCAAGAACTGGGGGATCCTCTGGGCCACCGCCATCCTGACCGTCTTCCTGGCCATGGTCGCCTCCTACGCCATAGTCCGCTACGTGATTGTCAAGCCGCTGCGGCACCTCCGCGACACCAGCGACGCCATCAGCCGCGGCAACATTGCGCTGCGGGCCGAGATCCACACCGGCGACGAATTCGAGCAGCTCGCCGTCGCCTTCAACCGCATGCTCCGCTCCCTCGTCACCGTTCAGGACGAGCTCCGCCAGGCCAACGTGAATCTCGACTCGAAGGTCGACGAGCTGGCCCAGGTCAACATGCAGCTCTACGAGATGAACACGCTCAAGAGCGACTTCCTGGCCACCATGAGCCACGAGCTGCGGACTCCGCTCAACAGCATCCTGGGCTTCAGCGAGGTGCTCGGGTCGATCGACGCCCTGGACGACAAGCAGAAGCGCTACGTGCAGAACATCGAGCAGTCGGGCCGCACCCTGCTGGAAATGATCAACGACATCCTCGACCTGGCGAAGATGGAGAGCGGCAAGATGAACGTCCGCCTGGCCGACTTCCAGGTCGCCCACGTCGTCGAGGCGCTGTGCGACATGGCCCGGCCCCTGGCCGAAAAAAAGAACATCGACCTGGAGACCTCGATCGCGCCGGGGCTGCCCCCGGTCCGCCAGGACCAGGCGCGGGTGCAGCAGATCCTCAACAACCTGCTCTCGAACGCCATCAAGTTCACGCCGGAGGGGGGGCGGGTCGAGGTGGGCGTCCGCCGCGACCCCGAGGAACACCTCGTCCTGGAGGTCTCGGACACCGGCGTGGGAATCGCCGAGGAGGACCAGCAGGTCATCTTCGAGAAGTTCCGCCAGGGCCACGTCGGCGCCGCCGCCGGCGACGCCATGACCCGCGAATACTCCGGCACCGGGCTGGGACTCTCGATCGTCAAGGAGCTCTGCAAGCTCCTGGGCGGCGAGATCTCCGTGGCCAGCGAGTTGGGCAAGGGCAGCACCTTCACCGTCCGCCTGCCTTGGACGCTCCCGGACCAGCCCCGGCTGGATTCCCCGCTGATCGAGGGCCTTGATGAATTCACCAAGACGCGGTTCGAATACGGCCGGCCCTGACGCGCCGGAAGTCCAGCTCTTCACCGACGGGGCGTGCAGCGGCAACCCCGGACCGGGCGGCTGGGCCTTCCTCCTCCGCCACGGGGCCTCCGGCAAGGAATTGTCGCTCTCCGGCGGCGAGCGCGAAACGACCAACAACCGCATGGAGATGATGGCCGTCATCCGCGGCCTGGAGGCCCTGCGGCGGGCGACCCGCGTCGAGGTCCTCAGCGACAGCGTCTACGTCGGCAAGGGCTTCTCCGAGTGGCTCCCGAAGTGGAAGGCCAACGGCTGGCGCCGCCGCGAGGGGAGCCAGCTCAAGCCGATCAAGAACGAAGACCTCTGGCGGCGGCTCGACGCGCTTCTGGGGCGCCACCAAGTGCGGTTCACGCACGTCCGCGGCCACGCCGGCCACCCGGAAAAC
>JBEKCP010000720.1:0-2604 GCA_050014815.1 Thermoguttaceae bacterium
TGGGCTACGCGTACCGCATCGGCACATACGACGTGACGGCGGCGCAGTGGGCGACTGTCCTTGCGGCCGCTCCCGCCGTCGGGAACGCGGGTATTTGGAGCAATTCGCAGCCGACGGCTGGCACAAGCTGGTACGAGGCGGCGAGGTTCTGCAACTGGCTGACCACTGGAGATGTCAACAGTGGCGTGTACAACACCACCACCTGGGCCATCATGGACCATCAGACGGCTGGGACGACGTACGGCACTGCCTATTTCATCCCGACCGAGAACGAGTGGTACAAGGCGGCGTATTACAACCCCGGCACGAGCACGTACTACACTTATCCCACCGGCAGTAACACCGTGCCGACGGCTGTCTATGGCGGCACGGCGCCTGGCACCGCTGTGTTTACGGGTAATGGCGTATCCCCGAGCGCCCCTGCCAACGTCGACAACGCCGGTGGTTTGAGCCCCTATGGCACGATGGGCCAGGGCGGCAACCTCTGGCAGTGGAACGAGGCCGGAGACGGTTCGTCGCGTGGGTTGCGTGGCGGGTCGTTCTACTACAACTCGGACTTCTTGGCCTCGTCCTACCGGCTCGACAACAACCCGACGAACGAGAACATCAGCGTAGGTTTCCGCGTGGCAAGTACTCCTGAGCCCGCTAGCATCACGCTGCTGGTTGCAGGTGCAATTGCCGGTTTGATGTGCTGGAGACGTTGGAGGTAGCACCCTTTATTCTTTCTCCCTCTTACCCTTTTTTGGAGTGCGGCGATTCATCGCCGCTTTTTGGCATTTGGAGTGCGGCGATTCATTGCCGCTTTTTGGCGAGGATTGGTCAAGCCATGCGCGACGGGCAACGCGATCGCGTGATTGCGAGAATCCGCTCGCTGTCTATCGACCAGTTGCATCGCGTAGAATCGTTTCTGACCCATTTGGAGTGCGGCGATTCATCGCCGCTTGTTGGCATAACGAAAGACGACAATGAATTGCCGAACTCCAGGACCGATGAATTACCGCAACCCAGAGACTGGCCCCATGCTCCGGTGCACCGGCTGACTGAGCATGGCACCTACATCGTTACTGCTGCGACGTATCAGAAGGAGCACTGGTTCAGGGGGTCCGATCGACTGGATATGCTCGAATCGGGCCTACTGCGGGTGATGAAGGACTCCGGATGGCGGTTGGAGGCGTGGGCTGCGTTCTCGAACCACTATCACTTCGTGGCCCACGCCGAAGCTGGCGCGACGGCGTTGCGGGCCGCGATCAAGCAGTTGCACGGCGAGACGGCGCGGGAAGTGAACCGCGCAGACGGCGCCGCCGGCCGGCCCGTGTGGCACAACTTCTGGGATACGGAGCTGACCTTCGAGAAGTCGTACTTGGCACGGCAATAAACGTGACAACCTGAATCGGCCAAATTCCCCGGGGTGAAGACAAGAAAGCCCCGAGGACCGTGAAACGGAAGAGCCGAAATAGGGAACACTCCCCGTTTTCCCCTGATTGATGCCTCGTTCCGGCAATGCTATTCTCGCCGCCGGCCGAAAGTTATTCCCGCCCCTTGCCGGCCGGTTCTGGTTCCCACGCTCTGCGTGGGAATCGCGGTTTTCCCGACGCTCCGCGTCGAACCGGGCGACGCGTAGCGTCGCAGGCAGTGCGTTCCCACGCAGAGCGTGGGAACGAGCGGATTCAGGCGATTTCCCGCCCCTTGCCGGCCGCGCATACAATGTGTTGGTATGGCCGCGGGGCCGTATCCCGTTGCCGACGCTTGTTTCCCGAGACCCTTTGCACCCGAGGAGGTTTTTCCGATGGTTGCCGTGGCCAGTACGATGAAGTTGTCGCTGGGCACCGAGGCGCCCAATTTCGCCCTGCCCGATCCGACGGGCAAGATCCATACCCTGGCCGATTTCGAGGGCGCGCCGGCCCTCTTGGTCATCTTCATGTGCAATCACTGCCCTTACGTGAAGCACGTCGCCGACGACCTGGCCAGGCTCGCGCGCGACTACCAGGAGCGGGGCGTGGCCGTCGTCGGCATCAACTCGAACGACTTCGCATCCTATCCGGACGATTCGCCCGAAAAGATGGCCGACGAGATCCGCCGCCGCGGCTACACGTTCCCCTACCTGATCGACGAGAGCCAGAGCGTGGCCAGGGCGTACCGGGCGGCCTGCACCCCGGACTTCTACATCTTCGACAAGCAGTTCAAGTTGGCCTATCGCGGCCAGATGGACGACAGCCGGCCGGGCAACAACATCCCCGTTACAGGCAAGGACCTCCGCGCCGCCCTGGACGCCGTCCTCGCCGACCCGCAAGCGGGTGCCCCGCCCGCAGCGACCAGCCAGCGGGCCAGCCTCGGTTGCAACATCAAGTGGAAGCGCGGCAACGAGCCGGATTACTTCGGGTGATGCCCGTGCGGCTCAGTGAGTTCTGAGTACACAGTACCGAGTACCGACTCCCCAGTACGTGGAACGGAGGCGACCGCGCCGTCAGCCTCCAATCCCTAATCCCTAACCCTCCCCCACAAACTCCGGCACCACGAGCCGCGGGATGACGCCCGCCCGGTGTCCCCGGGCCAGCAGTTCGGCCACGGCCCGCCGGCCGACCGGCCCGAAGTCCTGCGTCCAGC
>JBEKCP010000721.1:0-2600 GCA_050014815.1 Thermoguttaceae bacterium
TCCCTGACGCTCAGCTCGACGAGCTGGCCAGGGACATGGAAACGCACGGCCAGCGCGATCCCGTCGAAATCCTGGATAATGGTGTGATTGTCGACGGGCATCAGCGGCGCCGCGCCGCCTTGAGGCTCGGCTGGAACGAACTCGACGTGATCGTCCGCGAGGACTTGGCCGAGGCTGAAGACTCGGCCGTCGAGGCTGAGATGATCGCCGCGAACTTACACAGGCGGCAACTCGACGTCCTGGCGATCGCCCGTCTGTACGCGCGGCTGCGACAGATCGCGCGCGGCTGGGATTCCGATGATTTCGTCGGGGAAGTCAAGCGGGACGTGCGCGACCGATTGGCCGGACGCCTTGGTCATCGGTCCGGCCGAACCTTGGATCGCTACGTCAAGCTCTTGGAAACGCCTAGGGAGGTCCAGGACGCGGTCAGTAGGCAGGAGTTGTCCATGGGGGCGGCAATCAAGGTAGCCAAGTTGTCCGAGGACGACAGGGCGACGATCGCTGCCGCGATCCGTCAGGGGCAACCGGCGAAAGAGGTCATCGCCGCGTTCTTCAATGCACGTCGTTCCCGGCCCGCTAACCCGGAGACGCAGGAGTTTCTCGCAGCGTTGGCCAGCACCGTTTCCGAGCCGTCCGAGGCCGCAACCCCAGCGGCGGGTAACGACGAGGATCTGGGCGCCTTGCAGGACCCGGTCAGTAATCTCGAAGCCGTAATCGACGAGCTAATCCGCGCCGAACTGCCCGATGAGCGGAAGATTGTCGCGCTCACGGAGGCGTCGGCCTGCCTGGAAGCCCTGCTGGACTCGCCGTAGATGGAGCAGGCCGAATAGACGCGACGGGCGTCACCAGCACGCAGAGCGTACGGCGGGCATTGCCCGCCAGCAAACCAGACGCCGCCGGACAAATTGTCCGGCAGCGTTGATCCAAGGGAGGGTCCGACAGCAATGACGAACGGTACTTGAAAACGAAATGACAATCGTGCCGCGAGAGAGGCGTTCCGGGTTCCGAGAGCTTCGACGGTCGCAAGGAGTGTGAAATGAGCCTGCGCTACAGGAGGCATCGACAGCGCCGTCGGCAACGAACCGAGAATGTGCATCCGGCAGTCCAACCCATGTACGCCCCCGCGGCGTGGAGTCCGTCGGGGTTCGGTCCAATCATCGAAGACATCGTCCCTCCTCGCCGATGGTTCGTAGAGCCGGAGCGGCCGGAAAGCGAGGAGACGCTGGCCCGACGCCGACAAGTGCAGGTGATGCTGATGGAGAGGCTTTTCGGGGCGGCCGGTTGGGCTGCTCTGACACCTTGCCAACGGCGCCTTGTCGATCTGCTCATGCTGGAGCTTGTGCCAGGCCGCAATGGCTGGCGAACTGGCTACAGCCATTGTGTTCGGCTTCTCATCGGAGGCCCGCCGGGGTGGAAGCAACGTCCGCTGATCTTCTGGGTCAACGGCGGTCGCTTGCCCCGAGGTTGGGGACATACTGTTCTCTCCGATAGCCGGGGCAGCATCGCCGTGCGAGCTGGCTACGTGCGGCCGGACGCGCTGGGCGTCTTCATAATTGGTGCCGGTGCTGGCCTCCGGGGCGAGATCGACCTGGAGACGATGATGCTGATGGCAAACTGGGAGTCGGGTTTGGAACGTCTGTCCATGACGCGAATAAGGGCACTTCGCCGCTACGCTTTTGTCTCGGCATGGGCGCAACACTTTGCGTATTGTGCCGACACGCCGCCTGCGGGCAACGGAGACGCGCGTGAGGAAGCGGACACCAAGAGATTACTACAGCGATCAGCCGCCTTGGGCATAACGATGGCGGATCTGGCAAGCATCCTTCGGGTCAGCCCCACGTTCGTCTGCATGCTCAAGCACGGCCGCCGACGCTGGCGCCCGGAGTTCCCTCGCCGAATCCTGACCTTCCTCAATGCCGCAGAAGCAGCGGTTGTCGGGACGATCGACGGCCCCTGGCAACCCCTCGAAAACCCCCCGCGGTATCCTCGTGCCCGTTCGTGCGAGTAAGGCGCATGTTCGCCATCCATACCCCCCACGGTCAAGACGGCACGAACTCACCACGTTCAGTCCCATGCCCCTCGGGCGTCTACCCAGGGTCCAGCGGACACATCAGCTACCGCCGTAAGACGCCAGCGATCGGCTCTTGCTGGGCAGGACCGACGGTGTTATTGGAGTCGTAATATGGAGGCTTCGCTTGAGGAGGGCGAAGCCATAATCGGCCATCGTTTTTTGTCGGGAGAGCGGGCGACACGACCGGCAATGCGCGATTACCTTGATTTCGGTTCACACAGAACTGCCACTTGGAGCGGAGGCATACGTCTGCAACAGGCGGTAAAATGGGAAGAAGTTGGCTATGAACTCCTTCTGTGGGAGTAGACAGTTGCGGCGGAGAAGAGCCGCCTTTCCGGGCGTTTTGACGGTTTCCGAGGCGGGAATCACCAGTGCGCACGGGATGGGCAATCTCGGGTGAATAGATTGGCTGAGGGGCAGTTGCCCTCCATCTCGTTTTCCAAGAACGACTTACGCCGAATGTAGAGTCTGCGCGTGAACCTCAAGCGCGCCGAAACCATTGTTGGGCGGGATACGAACCTGATGAACA
>JBEKCP010000722.1:0-2595 GCA_050014815.1 Thermoguttaceae bacterium
ATTCCCTCCTCGTTTGTGTCTTGTTGCTCTTTTCCACCGCAGCGGCCCCCGCTGCCGAGCCGTCGAACAAGAACCCGGGGGCTGGTCCCGAGCCTGCGCGCATCCGGGCCGGGATAGTTCAAGGCGGGATGGTTGCGGTGTTGGAGCCGCGGGATATTGCGGTGGCTGCGGCCCTGGCCGACGCGCCTTGCTGGACGGTCCATTGCCTGGTCCGCGCGCCGGCCCGGCGCGATGAACTTCTTGCGCAGGCCCAGGCCCGCGGCCTGGGCGGGCGAATCTCGGCCTCCGTCTGGACGGGAGGCCGGCTGCCGTATGCCAACCGTCTCGTCACCGTCCTGGTGGCCGATCTCGATGCCCTGGGCGCGGCGGCGCCCGCGCGGGATGAGCTGCTGCGGGTCGTGGCGCCGTTGGGCGTGCTCGCCACCGGGGTCGGCGGGACGTGGAAATACGAGACGGCGCCCGTGCCCGCCGACATGGATGCCTGGCCGCAATGGCGGCACGATGCGGGCCGGTCGCGGAGCTCGCTGGACCGCCTCGCCGGGCCAAGCGAGGAGTTGCAGTGGGAGGCCGGCCAGGTCCATGGAGAGTTCCCGCGGCTGGTCGCCGACGGCATCGTCATCACCATCTCCGATTCGAAGCCCGCCGTCTGCCGCGCGTACAACGCCTTCACCGGGACCTTGTTGTGGCAGCGGACCGTGGCCCTCGGCAACGAAGACTCCAAGTGGGGACTATATACCGATTGGATGTGGGGCGAACGTGCCGGCTTCGCGGGCATGATTCACCGCGGCCGCCTGTTTCTTCCCACTGATCCTGTGACCGTACTGAACCTCGTGACCGGTTCAGATGAGGGAACCCTCGGCGACGTGGGCAGAGTCGCGCGAATCTGGGGCGATAGCGACAACCTCGTTGTCGTCGGCCTCGATCAACTCGCCGTGCTCGACGCCAAGACCTTCGCGCCGCGCTGGAAGAAGCCGGTGGGCGCCTACGACCTGGTTTCCAACGGCCAGGGGACCTTGGTCCACCTGGATGTGACCAAGGAGCCCTATGATCTGGTCGGGCTTTCCACGCGCGACGGCAAGGAGACGTGGCGGTCCTCGCTGGCAGAATGGTGGGTGGATGCCTACAAGATATCGGATCCCTTTTACGCTCCCAGGGGCAAACTGTCGCCGGTGCGGATCGTGTTGTGCGCCGAGGGCCGGCTGTTGCTGCGATCGAGCAAGGACCTCGGCTACTTGGTCTGTCTGGATCCTGCGACCGGCAAGGAGCGATGGCGATATGACCAGCGGGAGGGCGCCAAAAGCCTGAAGGTCAATGCCAAGGCCAAGGAACCAATTCTTGCCGGCGCCGACATGATTGTGCTGGCCGGAGACCGGCTATGGTTTCCGCTGGGTCGCAATACGGCCCGCGAGCGAATGTCTGTCGATTTCAACACCGGAAAAGTGGTCGGCGCCACGTCGCTGACGTGCGTGAACGATTTCTGCCAGTTGTCCTTTGGCACTGCCCGCCTGGCGTGCTTCAAGGACAACTCGTGGATCGACGCCGCCAGCGGCAAGCCCGTGGTCGACAGTTGGAACAACCGGGTTGGCAATAACCAATGTGCGCTCCAGGTGGTGCCGGCCTATGGTCTGACCTACTTCGGCCCGAAGTATTGCTTTTGCTCGACGGCCGGCAACACCGTCCGCTGCGCCATCGACGTGGCGCAGACCGGCAGCGCCTTCCTGGCAGGCAAGGCCAAGGCCGAGCATCCCGTCGAGGCCGGGGCGGGGCGTGCCGGGCCCGCCGGGGGCGAAGCGTCGTGGCCGTGCTACCTGGGTTCGCCGCGGAGGCTGGCCTCGGCCGACGTCGCCTTGGCCAAGGCGCCCTCGCTGCGCTGGGAACATCGCATCGCCGTCGCGCCGCCGGGGCAGTGGCTGGAATTCGTCGCCGGCGGCGACGCGATCACCCAGCCGGTGGCCGATTCCACGCGGATCGTGGTCGCCGATGCCGAGGGCGGCCGCGTGGTGGCGCTGGATCGCGCCACCGGGGCCGAACTATGGGGCCGCCCGGTCGGCGGCCGCGTTTGGGCCCCGCCCACGCTCGTGGGCGGCAGGTGCCTGGTGGGGTCCGACGACGGCTGGGCAACCTGTCTCGATCTCCGCGACGGCGCCGCTTGCTGGCGCTGCCGCGCGGCGCCCGACGATCGCCTCATCGCCCTACAGGGACGGGTGGTGTCGGCCTGGCCGGTGTTGGAGAACATCCTCGTTGCCGACGGCCTGGCGATCGCCGTTGCCGGCCGCCTGCAGGGCACCGCCGCCGGGTCCTGGGCCGTGGCCATCGACCCGGCCTCCGGCGAAGTCCGCTGGTCGAAACGCTGGACCAAGGGCTTGCCCACGCTCTCCCCGGACGGACTGGTCTATGCCCAGACCAACCTGGTTACGCGAATGGACCCCGTCACGGGTTATCTGCGTCCCGCCGACGGCGTCGATGCCAAATCGACTGGAGACGGATTTCGCATGCAGCACCAGTCCTCGCAACCTGCCGAGTCGCGGCGGTCGGCGGGCGTCGCCCCCGCCCCCGCGGCCTGGGGCAGCGACCGCCTGTTCTACTGGGGAGTTG
>JBEKCP010000723.1:0-2582 GCA_050014815.1 Thermoguttaceae bacterium
GGTTGGCCCGGCGGCGCCCCGGCAAGCTGGCCCAGGTCGAGCGACCAGGCCTGGCCGCCGCCGAAGGAATCGGCGACCGGGGCGTACAGGTCGGTCGGGGCCGCCGAGAGCCGCGGACTCCGCGGGCAGAACAATTCGATGAAGGCCGACCCCTGCGGAATCCGCGTCTGGTTGAGCGACTGGTCCATGATCTTCCAGTACCCATCGTTGTTATCCAGGTCCAGCCGCATCTTCTGCTTTCGCTTTGGGTCCGCGCTGTCGTTCCAGTTCGTATCGGCCACGCGGCGGTCGTGCCAGGCCGCCGCCTCGGTCAGCAGGAGTTCCGGCGGCTTCGAGCCCCACACCACGCCAAACGTGCCCGCCCCGTCGGCCGTCGTCGAGTCGATCTTGTTGTCCAGCGTCCAGCCGTGCGAGAAGTCCGGGCTGGTCGCGCCACCCTGCGGCAGCGGATACTTGAACGGCACCATCACCGAGTCGGGCGTCGAGAAGCACACGGCGTTAATGGCCCACTGCGCGATCCGCCGCTGCGTCAACGCCTGTGCCCTCGGATCAGCGGCAGAGAATTCCGTGAAGGCTTGCAGCGAGCCGTTCTGCTCCCAGAGCAGCATCGCCAGCACGTAGAGGTACCGGGCCTGGAGTTGCCGGGCCAGGACCGCCTCCGGCCACGCCGGGTTGGCCAGCGTCGGGTCCGATTGCAGGCCCTTCCCGGTCGCATCCCCTATCGGAGAGAACGTGAATCCCCCGCCCGGATCGCTCCAGTCGGGCTTAGCGCCGGGCTTGCTGTAGAGCTGAAACTTGCCGGCGGGCGATGCCGCGGCCCAATTGCTCAACGGGCGATTCAGGTTCAGCTTCAGCCCGGCGAACATCTCCGCCGGCAGCAGTGTCCCCCAACTTGCCGGAGTCGTGGCCCCGACGGCCCTCAGCAAATCGACGATGTGCCGCGGGCGGCCGTCGGGCACCACGGCCTGCATCGCTTGATGCCAGGTCTTGGGAGCAATAGCCAATGAGCTCGAACTTGGAGACAGGGCCAGCCCGGGGCAGGGAACGCTTTGACCATCCGCGCCCACCGCGTACCGCCGCTGCGTCAAGGGCGAGGTGGTCGCGTAGTTGCTGGAATCCGTCGCCGTCAGGGCCAGGAGCCGCTTGGGCAGCGCCGGGGCGTCGCGGTCGAACGGCCGCAGCACCGCCTCCAATTCCGCCGGGCCGAACGGATCGTCGGCCGGGGCACTGTCCACAGCATGCGGCGCGTTGCGGGAAAGGTTCAGGTCGTAAGCGGTGTTCGTGCACGAGCCGCCCAGCGACATAAAGAGCGGCCGGCCCGCCAGGTCCATCCCTACCGCCCCGCACCCCCCCGGATCGGGCGGCGAGCCGTAGGCGTCCGCCCAGTAGCTCCCCGGATTCGTGCGGTAGCTCCAGTAATTGACGTTGCCCGCCGGATTGCTGCCCGTGTAGTCGAACCACTTGTTGAAGGTGTCCGGCCAAAGGGTGTTGGCGACGCCGGGCTGGGGCGTGGCCGCGCCCAGCTCGCCGTAGCGGCCGTTGAGCCCGAGCCCGGCACTGCCGACCAGCAGGTTCCGATAGTATTGAACATTGGCGGTGCCGCCGAAAAGCGGCAGCAGGTTCACTTCCGGCGGGCCGTAGCCCAGGCCGCGCGGCAAGGTGGCCGTCGTGCCGGGGGCGGGGGCCATGATGGCCGCCGGCGCGCTCGTCTGCACGGGGACCTCGGCGTTGCCGCCGGCCGTCATGAGTTGCCCATTGGCCGAATAATAACTAGCCACACCGGCCGGGAGGCTGCCAGGAACATCTGCCTGGGCGAGCATGCCGTGGGCGTTGACGTTGAGCCGGCCGTCCATGTCGAGGACCAGGATCGCAAAGAGCGGTTTGTATGCCTTCCCGTCGGCCCTGAAGCGGACCGGGAAGCCCAGGTCCACCCAAATGCTGTCGGGCACGCCGCTGCCGTCGTTGCACACGTCCCACTGCCCCTGGCCCTGAGTTTTGCCGTCCCAGACGGGATTGAAGTTCGGATTGCTGCCGGTGAAGTTCGGATGGTCGTTCACGTTCGGCCGCGCCATGATCGCCCGGAGCAGATCCTTCTTGGAAGCCCAGCTCAAGGGGTTTTGCGGATTACTGACCCCTGCCTTGCTTGCCCAATACTGCACCAGCTCCGGCCGATGGAGCGAGGGCAGCGGGGTCCACACGCCGCCGCTGCCGTTTGGAACCTGGTACGCCAGGAGCATGTTCTGGAAGTCGGGGGCCGTGTAGTCCACGTTGGCCCCGCCCGGCGGGTTCAGGTTCGCCGGGTCCTGGTTCTGGAAGTTGCCATCCTTCGGGCCCCAATTGCCGACGTGGAAGGGCACGAGGGCCAGCGGGCACGTCTGGCCGCCGATGCTCACGGCGGCATCGAGGGCGCCGGTGGTTGAATTGTAGCCCGAGCCCGCGCCGCTGTAGGCCAGGCCGTTGATGATGTAGTGGTTGCCGGCCGCGGGCATGGAGCCGCCCTCGAAGGCCATCGCCTGCATCTTGCCGGGGTTGGTTGGATTGACGCCGACGATCCGCGTGCTCAGGCCGGCGGCCGGGCCGTC
>JBEKCP010000724.1:0-2579 GCA_050014815.1 Thermoguttaceae bacterium
GCCTCGCGCTCGGCCAGGAGTTCTCCCACGCAGACGATGGGGGTCAGGCCGGCGGCCAACGCGGCGTGGACCTTCCGGTTGATCTGGGCGTCGGTTTCGCCGAGGATGTGCCGCCGCTCGCTATGACCGAGGATCACGTAGCGGCAGCCCAGATCGCACAACATGGCGGCGCTGAGCTCGCCGGTGAACGCCCCGTTGGGCTCGTGGTACATGTTCTGGGCGCCCAAGGCCACCTGGGAGCCGGCCAGGGCGCGGCCCACGGCGTCGAGGTAGCACCCCGGGGGGCAGACGGCCAGGTCCACGCCTTGGACAGCCCGGGCCTCGCGGGCCACCTTCTCCGCCAGGGCCACCGCCTCGGCCCGGTTGAGGTTCATCTTCCAATTGCCCGCAATGAACGGTCGTCGCATTGGCACGTTTTCGCTCGCTTTCTGGTTGTGAGGGAGGGGATTGGGGATTAGGGATTGGGGATTGGACTGGCGTGCTTCCGCCCTCCGCCTTCATCCTTCCGCCTTCTCTCCAATCCCCAATCCCCAATCCCCAATCCCTTACTCCACCGCCGCCGTCGCCGGGAAGGAGCCGAGGATCTCCAGCCGCAGGGCCTTGCGCCGGAGCATCTCCATCGCCCGGCAAAACCGCCGGTCCGTCTGGTGGGCCTCCATCTCGGCGAAGAACAAGTAGGCCCGGTGGCTGTGAGGCACCGGGAACGATTCGATCCAAGTCAGGTTCAGCTTGTTGCGCTTGAAGATGTTCATGGCGTCGGCCAGCGTGCCGGGACGGTGCTCCATCTGGAACAGGATGGCGGTGCGGTCGTCGCCGGTCCGCTCGGGCAGGATGTCGCCGATAACGGCAAACCGGGTCGTATTGCCCGGGTTGTCTTCGATGTTCTCCGCCAGCACGCCCAGCCCGTACTCGATCCCCGCCTGAAGACTGGCGATGGCCGCCGCGCCCGGTTTCTCCGCCGCCAACTGGGCGGCCGTCGAAGTGCTCGTGACCTCGATGGGCCGGGCGGCCGGCAGGTGCTTGGCCAGCCAGTTGCGGCACTGGCTCAGCGCCTGCGGCTTGCTGTAGATCTCCTGGACCTCGGTCCGCGGGCACTTGCCCAACAGGGTGTGGTGGATCTGCAACTGGACCTCGCCGCAGATCCGCACCGGCAGCCGGGTGAACATGTCCAGCGTGTCGGCGATGCGGCCGTCGGTCGAGTTCTCGACCGGAACCAGCCCGAAGTCGGAATGCCCGCGGTTGACCTCTTCGAAAACGGCGGGGATTGTGCCGACGGGCACGAATTCCACGCTCCGCCCGAACCGGTGGACGGCGGCCAAATGGCTGTAGCTGTAAAGGGGGCCGAGGAAAGCGACCCGGGTCGGCTGGACCAGCCAACGGCAGCCGCTGGTCAACTCGCGGAAGACGGCGCGGAGGCACCGCCGGGGCAGCGGCCCCCCGGCCTTCTCCAGCAATTTGGCCAGGGACTGCTCATCCAGCCCGGAGACGAAGGCCGCCGGACCGGACGCTTCGGCCGCCTTCACCACCAGTTGCGCCCTCTCCTGGATAAGCGCGAGCAATTGGGCATCGATCTCGCCTATCCTGGCGGTCAGCTCGCCGACCGGTGCGGGTTTGGCAGCGTCCGCTGGCTGTCTTGCCGCCGCTTTCCGCTTGCTGGCCTGGGCCTTGCCCATGGGATGGGACCGCGCTTGTCGAGTGGCCGGAGCTAAACCCTATACTATTACTTAAGTTCCATCGCCGTGTCAACCGCCCCGGGGGCAAGTTTCCGCGAATTCCCTCCCGGTGCCAACCTCCACCGATGGTGGGGGGTTGGTAACGGGCTGTAGGTAGCTGCCGGCTGCCGAGCACTGCGTACTCAGCACTGGGCACTGTGCCCCCGCACACGCGGGCCTAGCCTTACGTGGTCATTGTGGTCACCCGCGTCCAAAACATACACCCCACTTGTGGCACGTTCCCGGCGTGGCTATGCTGACAAGTGCGGAAACAAAACTAAAGGAGGCATCCGTGACGCGGTAGAATGAAGAAGGGGTAGGCCGGTTATTCAAGGGAGACATGAACGATGGTTTATCAAGGCCACGTGGAAAACGGGGTGATCCGGTTAGACGAATCGGTGGTCCTGCCCGAAGGCACGGAAGTGCAGGTAGAGGTGGCGGCCGCGAAGGAAGAGTTTGATCCGAACGAACCACCAATCGAGGATGTGTTGCGCGCCATTTGGGCCGACGTTCCCCAAGAGGAGTGGGACCGACTGCCGGCAGATCTCACTGACCATCTGGACCACTACATCTACGGCACGCCAAAATAATGCGCAAGGTCTTCGCTGACACGCTATTCTGGATAGCGATCATTTTGAACAAGAGGGCTATAACGTCCTAATCGGCACAGGCCAAAGCGGAACCGCCCTATGAAGGACCAAGATGAGTTCGATCAGGAGGTCGCTCGTACCCGGCAGAACGCCAAGCTGATGGCGCTTCTCGATGAGCGAGCCAGGCAGACGCAAACCCTTCCCCTCGACGAGGTCAAGCGACAACTCGGCCTCGGTGGCCAGAACCGGCCGTAAATCGCCGCGGTCCACAGGGCGC
>JBEKCP010000725.1:0-2576 GCA_050014815.1 Thermoguttaceae bacterium
CCCCTCGTGTTAACCGCCAGGGGACCTTGAAAAAATCACAGCCTCGGAGTGTGCGGACTACATACCACCCATTCGGGGTGTTTTACAACGGGGGTCGGTTGCCTTTATACTGGTGGCTTGCGTTGATCGTCCTTCCACACCTTTGGGGACCAAGATGGTCTTGCGCGCGATGCACGAAGTCACCCCTGGCGACGCCCGGCCCGGCCCGGCTGCTCCCCCGCGGCGCTGCCTGCTCTTGGGCGGCGCCGGCCCCGTCGGAACGGCGGCCCTTTACCTGATGAAGAAGCTCGGCTGGCGGGCCTCGGTCGTCGATCCGGTCCGCCCGCCTCACGGGCAGTACCATGCGGCCCACCTGGCCGGGACGCTGGAAGACTGGACCGAAAAGCTGTGTACGCTGGACGATCTTCGCGGGCGGCTCGCCAAGGACCATTTCGACCTGGTGATCGACCTGACGCCCACGCTCGACAAGCGGGAGTCGATCCTCCTGTGCGACGCGATGGGTGTGTCGCTGGTGAACTCGACGATGGTCGACTACAAGGACGACATCCACATCGCGGCGTTCAACTTCCTCGACCGGCGGCCACCCGCCACGCGATGCCCGCACATCGTGGCCACGGGGATGAACCCCGGGGCGGTCAACGCGATGGCCGAGGAGATCATCGCGGCCTACGACCAGCCCGACGCCATCGTCTATTGGGAGTACGACGACACGCTGCCTTGCGACGGGGTGTTGGCGGGGCCCTCGACGACCTGGAGCCAGGGCGAGGCCGGCGACGAGATGACGGAGGACTGGACCTTCGAGGTCGTGGAAGAGGGCACCGTGATCCTCCACGAGGACGCGTTGAGCTGGCACCCGCAAAACTTCGCCTCGTGCGGCGTGCCGGTCGAGGCGCTGGGCATCCCGGCCGACGCCGGCCCCATGCTGATCGGCCACGAGGAGTGCGTCTACATGGGTTGGCGGCACGACACGGCTGCCAAGTTCGTCTACGGCTTCCATCCGGAGAACATGCGACTGATCCGGTCGGCCGGCTACGGCTGGCGGCCCCACCTGCTGGTACACGACCCGGTCCGGCCCCTGGTGGGGCGGGACGTGGTCGGCGTCGCCTGCCGCTACGTCGCCGACGACACCTGGGTCGGCTCCTACTGCCAACTGGCCAACGCACCCGACGCCCCGCCCGACACCAACGCCACCTGCCACCTGGTGGCCTCGGGGGTGATCGCTTCGGCAATCTGCCTGGCCCAGACGCGGGTGAAGCCCGGGGTGTACCTCACGCACGAAGTGCCCGGCTGGATGAAGTACTTCCGCGGCCTGGCCGACGTACACCGGTACGTAATGGACGGCGACGGGCGGGTCTCGCTGCTGGGCTGCCATGCCGGGCACGAGCTGTTGGAGAAACCTGTCCCGCCGTCCGACGGCAATGGGACAGGCAAGCGCCCGGGGAAGAAAAAGGCCCCGCGCGCAAGACGTGCAAAGACTGGTTGACCTCGGTGTCTATTCACTGCTTGCAAGCAAGCAGTGGCACACCTGTCCGAGGGCAGGGAGCGGCGAGTATGGAGCCTGCGGGCCACGCGGCCTACTATCGCATCGAATTCCTGGAGGAGGCGCCCCAGGGGCGGACCTCGCTGTGGGAGTTCACCGATCCCGTGCCCGCCAAGGCGGTGTGCGACCCTCCGGTCGTCGCGACGAAGGACGTCGGCGCGATTCTTGAAGGGCCCGGCTCCCCGGGGGCCGACACGCTGGAGGTCCTCGCCGCGGAGAGCGGCTCTCAGGACGAGGCCCGCGGCCGCGACGAGTTTCGCGCCTGGGTCGGGGCGCCCTCGATCACCGCGAAGGTCGAGGACGTGTTCGTGTTGTGGCGTCCGGGGCGGGCAGCCGTCCGAGCGCCGGCCGACCGGATCGAATCGGCCCTGCTCGCCCTGGCCGAGTTCGCCTTCTACGAGGCCCATCTCCGCAAGATCGAAGCGGAGACGGCCGTCCGGTGGCAGGAGGCCCAGGACGACACCCATTTGGCCTACGACGTTGCCGCCGCCGACCTGGCCCGGCACAAAGAGCTCGGGGAGCGGACGGTCGGGGTCTTCCACCGGCGGATCCGGCAGGCGCGGATCGGCAGCCATTTGTCCCGGCCCGCGGACACCCTGCCGCCGCTGGCCCGGCAGTTGGGCAACGTCCTCCGCGAGAAGGCCGAGGTGGAGGATCGCCTCGAATCGCTCGACGAAAAGACCGAGGTCTACGAGTACATCTACGAGCTGGCCAGCCAGCGGATGGGCGAGTATCGCAACGCACGCCGCGAGATGATCCTGGAGATCCTGATCATCCTGATCCTGGTGATCGAGACGATCGCGACGGTCGTGGACGGACTCATCTACTGGTACGTCAGCCCGGACTGAGGACCCTGATTAGCCAAGACTGTCCGGTTGAGCACGTTTAGCGGGCGGGCTTGCCCGCCGCGCAATGCGCCATGCTCCAACTCGGCGGGCAAGCCCGCCCGCTAAACGAACTCGAACGACACCGGCACCAATCTCCACAGGTCGCCGCATGTCCACTGCCGCTGAAATCGGTGAGGCCCGCCAGCGGA
>JBEKCP010000726.1:0-2575 GCA_050014815.1 Thermoguttaceae bacterium
AGAATCGGCGGCTGATTGCGCGGGTCAAGACGGTCCAGCGGCAGCGGGAGATGGCGGTCGCCGGGCAGGCGCGGAATCCCCCCGACGCGGGCACCGTGCGAAGCATGGTCGGGGGGATTTGAGGTTGGAGAAAGTCACAAAAGCCCCCCGACTACATCTGGGGCTTTGAGGTTGGAGAAAGTCACAAAAGCCCCCCGACTGCGTCCGGGGCTTTGAGGTTGGAGAAAGTCACAAAAGCCCCCCGACTGCATCTGGGGCTTTGAGGTTGGAGAAAGTCACAAAAGCCCCCCGACTGCGTCGGGGGGGTTGAGAGCGGGAATCACAGTCATGCCCAAACGAGTTGAGGTCGGCATCGTCACCTCCGACAAGACGCCCAAGACGCGGCGGGTGGAGATTCCGCGCCTCGTCCGCCATGCCCGGTATGGAAAGTTCCTCCGCCAGAAGACCGTCTGCACGGTCCACGACGAGGAGGACGAGTCCCGGGCAGGCGACCTGGTGGAGATCATCGAGAGCCGTCCGCTGTCGCGGACGAAGCGGTGGCGGCTGGTGCGCGTGCTGGAGAAGGGGCGCGGGGTCCTGGCCGTGGCCAAGCGGGCCGCCGCCCGAGAGGCCCAGCAGCCCCCGGAGGCGCCCGAGCCGGCCGCCGAGAACGTCTAGAAGAAACCCAGGTAGCCCGCACACGCCGTGTGCGGGGGCTCCGCACACGGAGTGTGCGGGCTACATGAAGAAGACGAGATAACCATGATCCAGATGCAAACCCGACTCGACGTGGCCGACAACACGGGGGCCAAGGAGCTGATGTGCATCAAAGTCCTGGGCGGAACCCGCCGCCGCTGGGCCCGCATCGGCGACATCGTGGTCTGCAGCGTCAAGAGCGTGATACCGGCCAGCGACATCAAGAAGGGGAGCGTGGTGCGGGCGGTGATCGTCCGCACGAGGCAGCCGACCCGCCGGGAGGACGGCAGCTATGTCCGTTTCGACGGCAACGCGGCGGTCATTATCGACAACGAGAAGAACCCTCGCGGCACGCGCATCTTCGGCGCCGTTGCCCGCGAATTGCGTGAGCGGAACTTCATGAAAATCGTCAGCCTCGCGGCCGAGGTGGTCTGATGTGGATTCGAGCGAATGATACCGTGATGGTTTTGACCGGCGACGACCGGGGCGCGCGGGGCAAGGTGCTCCGGGTCGTGCGGGCGACGGACAAGCTGGTGGTCGAGGGCGTGAACCGCGTCTACCGGCACGTCCGCAAGAGCCAGCGCAACCCGCAGGGCGGGCGGCTCTCCGTCGAGATGCCCATCCCGCAGAGCAACGTGGCGCTGGTGTGCCAGGCCTGCGGCGCGGCCGCCCGGATCGGCGCCCGGGCGATCGCGGGCGGCGCCAAGGAGCGGTACTGCAAGAAGTGCGGGGCTTCCAACGGCCCGATCGCCCCGCCAAAAAGGTAGCGGAGTCGAGAGTCGAACGAGGGCGGCCGTTTAGCGGGCGGGCTTGCCCGCCGGAGCCGCCAAAAGGTTAAAGACCGATGAGCGCAAAACGCAGCAAGGAAAAGGAAGGCGAGTCGAAGGCCAAGGGGCCCGTCAAGATCCCCACGCCCCGGCTCATGGAACGCTACAACAAGGAGATCCTGCCCGGGCTGGCCGAGGCGCTGGGGCGGACCAACCGCATGTCGTTGCCCCGGCTCCGGAAGATCGTCGTGAACATGGGCGTCGGCAAGGCGACCGCGGACAAGAAGCACATCGAAGAGGCCGTGGACGCAATGAGGACGATCGCCGGCCAGAAGCCGGTGGTCACGAAGGCCCGACAGTCCATCGCCGGCTTCAAGCTCCGGGAGGGCATGGCGATCGGCTGCAAGGTGACGCTCCGGGGCCGGCGGATGTTCGAGTTCCTGGACCGGCTGGTCTCGCTGGCCCTGCCCCGGGTCCGCGACTTCCGCGGCCTCGACCCGGACGGTTTCGACGGCCACGGCAACTACACGCTCGGGCTGACCGAACAGTTGGTCTTCCCCGAGCTCAACCCGGACAAGTTCAGCTTTACCCAGGGGATGAACGTCACCCTGGTCACCAGCACCACGAGCGACAACGAAGCCCGCGAGCTCCTGCGGCGGTTTGGCATGCCGCTGCGCGTGGCGTAAGGGCTTCCACCCGATTCGAGGATTTCCACGGCATGGCAAGCAAATCGAAAATGGCGAAGGCGAAGCTGAAGCCGAAGTTTTCCACGCAACTGGTGCGGCGGTGCCGGCTTTGCGGCCGGCCCCGGGCCGTCTACCGGAAGTTCGGAATCTGTCGGATCTGCTTTCGCAAACTGGCGGACAACGGCCTGATCCCCGGCGTCCGGAAGGCGAGTTGGTAGGAGGAAACCCAAGCACTATGATGACCGACCCCATCGCCGACATGTTGACCCGCATCCGCAACGCCGTGCGCGTCGAGAGGCCGCACGTGGAGATGCCCCTGTCGAAGGTGAAGCGCGGGCTGGCGGAAGTCCTCAAGCGCGAGGGCTACATCTGGGATTGGGAAGAAGTCCCGCAGCAGCCGGCCAGCCAACTCCGTTTGCACCTGAAGTACGGGCCCAACGGGGAGCG
>JBEKCP010000727.1:0-2562 GCA_050014815.1 Thermoguttaceae bacterium
TGACCGGCCCGGTCCGCCGCGGCGACGGCCTGGTCTTCCAGGACGACTCCGCGGCCGGAGAGCCGCAAGGCGGCCGCGTCTACGAAGTCTTCCGCGACCGGCAATCGGTCAAGGAGCCGGTCGCCGCCGGCCGGGTCGAGTTGACGTTCGGCCGCGACGCGATCGACCTGGGCCGGGTCCGCGCGGGCCAGACGTTGCGGAAGACCGACGACCCGCAGTTGGGCCGCCGCCTCCGCAAGACCTACACGGCCGCGAGGTCCGGCCGCCGCGTGCCGCTGGATCTCACGGTGGAAGCGGCGGTGGGCAGGCCGCTGGTGATCTCCGCCCGGGCCGAGTCGGGCGCGGCCTGCCGGGTCCAGTCGTGTGCGGCGTTGGCCGAGGCCCGCCAGCACCCCCTGACCTCCGAGGTGCTCCAGGAGCAACTGGGCCGGCTCGGCCGCACGGTGTACCGGCTGCGGAATGTTGAATCGCGGATCGACGGCCGGCCCATGGTTCCCCTGAGCGTGCTGGGGCAGCTTCGGCACGAGATGGTTCGTTCTCTGGAGGCCGCCGTGGCATGCCCGACGCAAGGCGCCTGCCGCCTGGTCGATCTCCCGGCGGGAGCAAAAGGGGACAGTCCCATTTTCGCTGACACGAAAATTGGGACAGTCCCCGCGGCGGCGTGGCACGTGTTGTGCCGCGACCTGCGGCAACTCCGCGCGGTGCTGGCCCGCGGCGTGTCGAGCGTCATCGCCGATTTCGCCCGGCTCGGCGACTACGGCGAGGCGGTCCGGCGTGCCCGGGCCCAAGGGGCCGGGATCCTCCTGGCCACGCCGCGGATCCAGAAGCCCGGCGAGGCGGAGATGTTCCAGGCCATCGCCGCTAACGGCCCGGACGGCCTCCTGGCGCGGAACCTGGCCGGGGCGGCCTTCTGTGCCGAGCGGAATCTGCCTTTTGTGGCCGACGCCTCGCTCCACGCGGCCAACGCCTGGACCGTCGCCTGGCTTCGCGAGCTGGGCGCGAGCCGCGTGACCGCCGCCTGCGATCTGGATCAACAGCGACTGCTGGACCTGGCCGCGCCGGCATCGGCCGCATGGCTCGAAGTAATCGTGTACCAGCACGTTCCCATGTTCCACACGGAATACTGCCTCTATGTCGCCGATGAACTCCGTGTGCCCAATGCCCATGTAGCGGGCACACTCCGTGTGCCCAAAACCGCACACGGAGTGTGCGAGCTACTTTGTCGGCAGCACGACGTTCGGCTGCGGGATGGTCGCGGGGCGGAGCATCTTTTGCGGAGCGACGCGTATTGCCGCAACACGCTGTTCTGCGGCAGGCCGCGGAACCTCATCGAGCTCGTGCCGGAGTTGCGCCGGCATGGCGTGCGGCATTTTCGGATCGAGCTGCTCGACGACGTGCCCCGCGAGATCGTAGGTCATGCGTTAGGGGCGCGGTGACAGGTTCCGCCCCTGAAGGGGCTGGAAGAAAAGCGGGGCTGGTCGTTTCGCGGTCCCAGACGTAAACGTCTGGGCTAGAGAAAAGCGACCCTACTGCCACCCCTTGACTTGGTACACACTTGAATATACACTTGTGTATTAGACGAAGGAGTTCAATATGCAATTCGTGACCGTGCGTGAGTTGCGCAGCCAGTCCGCCGATGTCTGGCGACGGCTTGCGGAAGAAAGAGACATCGTCATCACGTCCAACGGCCGGCCTTTGGCCCTGTTGTCGGCGGTCTCGCCGGAAAATCTGGAGGACTCCCTCGCCGCCCTTCGCCGGGCGAGGGCCATGACGGCCGTTGAGGCGGCCCAGCAGCGATCTGTGGCCGCCGGTACCCACCGCATGTCCGAAAGCGCGATCCAGGCGGAGATCGCCGCGGTCCGAAAGAGTCGGTCACGATGAGGATCGTGCTGGACACCAACGTCCTGGTCTCGGGGCTCCTCAACCCGTTCGGAGCGCCCGGGCGAATCGTTGCCCTGTTGGCGGCCGGAGAGTTGACGCTCTGTTTCGACACGCGCATCCTGGCCGAGTACCGCGAGGTCCTCGGGCGGCCGTTCCTGCAACTCCGGAGCGACGAGATTGAAGCCATGATGGAACAAATCACGGCGGTTGGAGAGCCGCTCGCGACGCGGCCTCTTCGGGGCCGGCTCCCGGATCCTGACGACGCGATGTTCCTTGAAGCGGCCATCGCGGGCGGCGCCGAATACTTGGTAACGGGCAATCTGAAGCACTACCCGGTCCGTTGCCGTCAAGGGGTCGCCGTGGCGACGCCGGTGCGATTCGTGGAGATCATTCAAGGCAGTTCCAAGTAGCCTGTGCGGTGGAAAGCGCGGGACGAGCAAACCTGGAGTCCGTTGCTGCGACGCCGCGGCGTGCGACAACCCGAAGGGTTGCCAGAGAGTAGCCAGGGGTCGCAGCGCAGCGGAGACCCCCGGTACTGATCCCCCCGAGGCCGCGCACCCCGGCAGGGGTGCCAGAGCCGTGAGACACGCTCGGAACGATTGTTTCATTTCGCCGGACTTCTGTCACCCTTTCAGGGTGAGGCTCGTTTCGGCACCCAGGTCCGGGGGTCTCCGCTGCGCT
>JBEKCP010000728.1:0-2560 GCA_050014815.1 Thermoguttaceae bacterium
GAAATGGTAGTTGCCCTGGACCGCGTAGTAGGACCGCACCGAGCCGTCGGGCGATGCGAGGTACGAGACCTCCTGCCCCTCGATCTTGAGCTTCTGCTCGCTGACCCCGCCCTTCTTGATGCGATCGCTCCGCTTCTCCTCGAAGTCGGAGCCCAGGAGCATGTTATTGCGGGCCTCGAAGAGGAAACCGATGGCCGGCCCGTCCTGGAAGAGCATGTCGGTGCCGATCATGGCGACGTCGGAGATGACGGTGCCGCCCAGCAGCCGCGACAACTGCGACTGCCGCAGGACGAGCTGCTCCTGGAGGCGGTCGTTGCGGCCGTTGTCCAGCCCGCGCATGGCCACCAGGTTCTGCAGATCGCCGCCCCAGGCGTCCATCGTGTCCTGGAACCAGAGGAAGTTGCCGAAGGTCCCAAAGCGGATATAGAAGCACTCGGCCGGCACGCGCCCGGCGATGGGCTCGATCTTAACGTCAGCCAGCGGGGCGGGCGGCACCGGCGGCTGCGGAGCCGCTGCGGGCAACTCCTGGTCGGCCGGCAAGTGGAGGTTCGTCAGCCCCAACAGACGGTCCTGCTCCAGCGCAGTCCGGATCGACTCCGATCCCACCGTCAGACCCAACTCGCGAATGAACTGCTCCTGGGGCGAGCCGGTCTTCTTGTGCTCCGGCAGCCGCAGGTTCAATCGCCTCGCCAGCGTATTGACCAGGTAGGTCTCGACCAGCGGGGGATAATCGGGCTTCTTTTGCAAGAACGGTTCGGGGGCTGCGTAGTCCCGCCACCATGCCTCCAACCATAGCCGGTGCAACGCCGGATTGGGGCGCGGCCGGACGACCAGGGGGATCGACTGCCGGGCATGGAGCGAAAGTTCCAGGGGCTCGCTGCCGCGAAACAAGAAGTGGAGGGTGACCGGCGGCGGGCGGCTGAGGATCCCCCGCAGGATGCCGCCCACTTCTTCGCGGACCGGCCCGCCGCTGGTCAACGGCGAGCCTTCGGCGACGAATTCCTTCAGCAGGGCGGCCGCGGCCGGATTGTGGATCGCCGGGTAAAGGACGCGGCCGTTCTTCTCGCTTAGTCCGAGGCCCTCGATCCCAAGCGGCTCGGGAAGTTGCCCGGCGGGCAGGTTCACGACGAGGCGTCCGACGCCCCAGGGCTCGCCGAGGAACGCGTCCGCTTCGAGCACGGCGGCCGCGGCCGGAGCCGCCATCCCCAACACCCATGCCAGCAGCACGGTCAGAACGATTGATCGAAGATCTGCACGCATGGCGGCGGCCTCCGGGGTTCACTTCCAGCGGAATTGACGAAATCCTCTCTCAGAACGTGTTTGGAAAGCCGGCATCCGTGGTCCCCTCTCCCTCCGGGAGAGGGTTAGGGTGAGGGCCGTTTGTGGGCGGAAACTAGCTGTTTCGTGTCTTGATCCGTTACGCCCTCACCCCCTGCCCCTCTCCCAAAGGGGGAGGGGAGACCTTTCCAAACTCTCTCTCAACCCGGCAACTGCGAGGAAGGGGCTGCCGCGTGCGGCGATTTCACCGCGAACGTTACCAGCCCGGCTAACACCAGCAGCCCCGAGGCCAGGTAATAGGAGTAATAATAGTGGTTGTACGTGTCGTGCAGACGCCCGGCCAGGAGCGGGAAGACGAAGCCGCCGACCCCCCAGGCCGTAAAGACCAGCCCATAGTTCACGCCGAAATTCTTCAGCCCGTAATAGTCCTTGGTGATGGAGGGGAACAGCGAGAGGTTCGCGCCGTAGTTGGCGCCAATGAGGGCGGAGAGGGCCATCAGGGCGTAGGGCGTCCCAAGGATCGTGTCCCGCTGGGTCATGCTCACCACGATCATTAAAACGGCCTGGAAGACGAAGCAGGCCAGCAGGGTGGCCTGGCGTCCGAGCCGGTCGGAGAGGCTGCCGGCGATAATGCGGCCGGCCCCGTTGCCCACGGCCATGGCGGCCACGAGCACGAAGCCGTGTTCGTAGCCCGCCTGCTCCTTGCCGATCGTAGCCAGCTTGGAGATGATCATCAGTCCGGCGCCGGCGCCGCAGGCGTACATGAACCAGAGGAGATAGAACTGCGGGGTGCGGAGCATTTCCAAGGGGGAGGCGTCCCGGCTTGGGGCGGCCTTTCGGCTGCCCGGGGCCGTGCTGGCAGCGGGGACGTAGCCCTTGGGCGGCGCGGCCAGCAGTTGGGCCAGCCCGACCACGACGACCAGGAAAGCGGCGCCCAGGATCACCATCGTCGAGGGAATGCCGGTCCCAACCCCCAGGTGCCCGAGCCAAGTCTGCAAGTCTTGTACCGCCAGGGCCAGCATCGACAACCAGGGAGCCACCACGGCAGGCAACGACGGCCCCGGCCCGGGTGAGCCGGCAATGAGCCAATTCGCCAGCGGCGCCGCATAGACCGAGGCCAGGCCGAACCCGGAAACCACGATGCCCGCGATCAACCCGGTGCGGGCCGCGGGAAACCACTTCACGGCGGGCGGGGTCGCCGAGGCATAGCCGAAGCCGATGCCCGTCCCGGCCAACACCCCGAACCCGAGAACATAGCCCAGGCACGAGGTCGTCATGCCTG
>JBEKCP010000729.1:0-2554 GCA_050014815.1 Thermoguttaceae bacterium
TGGATCCAGGCCAACATGGTCAACGCGCCGTGACATGAAAGGAACTTTCCCGTGCGACTGATTCTCATCGATCGACCGCTGCCGAAGCGGATCAACTTCTACCCCCTGGCGC
This sequence comes from Thermoguttaceae bacterium, assembly GCA_050014815.1. Classification (GTDB taxonomy): domain Bacteria; phylum Planctomycetota; class Planctomycetia; order Pirellulales; family Thermoguttaceae; genus JBEKCP01. The sequence goes on from JBEKCP010000729.1 coordinate 113, forward strand.
TCTGCCGCCCGATCTGGGAGCTGCGCTGCGGCATGACCACGCTGGGCCAGAAACTGGTCGCCAAGCTGGCGGCCCGCGACGTGGCCTGTTTCGTGCCGCCGTACCTGGCCGAGGTTTACCGCACGCAGACGGCCTGGCCGGTCAACGACGCGGCGAGCCTGGCGGGCGACGACCTGCTGCTCGTGGCCGCGCACGTCAAGGCCGCGGAGTTGGCAATCGCCCCCCAGGGACCCAGCCAGGTCGTCTTGGACGCCGACGGCGAGGTCCTCGTGGCCCGCATCAACCAGGCCGACCTCCGCCGGCTGCCGGTCGGTTCGATCGACGCCCTCTTGGCGTCGGCCAAGACGCTGCCCGCTGGCCCGCCCGCCGCGGCGCCCACCTGGAACTACACGTGGGACCTGATCCTGGCCAACCCCAAGCAGTTGGCGGAGGACTTCCGTGCCGCCGGGCGAGGCGGGATCGAAGGCACCGTGGAAGAGCCCAACGCCGTCCGCGGCGGCCGCGGCGAGGTGTACATCGCGCCGGGGGCCTTGGTCCACCCCATGGTCGTGCTCGACGCGGCCAACGGCCCCATCTACATCGACGAGGGCGCCGAGATCCATCCCTTCACCCGCATTGAAGGTCCCTGCTACATCGGCAAGAAGTCGATCCTGCTGGGGGCCAAGTGCCGCGAGGGCAACTCGATCGGGCCCATGTGCCGCGTCGGCGGCGAAGTGGAGGAGTCGATCATCGATGGCTACTCGAACAAGTACCACGACGGTTTCCTGGGCCACGCCTATGTCGGCCGCTGGGTCAACCTGGGCGCGCTGACGACCAACAGCGATCTGAAGAACGACTACTCCAGTGTCTCGGTCATGCTCGACGGCAAGACAGCCATCAGCACGGGCTCGACCAAGGTCGGGGCCCTGATCGGCGACCATACGAAGACCTCGATCGGTACGCTGCTGAACACGGGGGCCTACGTGGGGGCCATGTGCCTCATCGCCACCACCGGCAAGCTCTTGCCGAAATACATTCCCTCCTTCGCCTGGTACATGGAAGGGGCGGTGACCAAGGGCTTCGGCAAGAAGAAGCTCTACGAGACGGCCAAAACGGCCATGGGACGACGGAAGTGCCAGTGGACCCCCGCCGACGAGGCCCTGTGGGACGAAGTCTTCAAGATCACCGCGCCGGAGCGCGACGACGCCGTAGCCAAGGGCCGGCGCATCCTGGCGGCGAAGATTGCGTAGAACCGAGCGAGGAATAACGTGCAGTTTTGGGTGGCATGCCTTATGGCTTCTAGCCTAGGCATGTCAATGGTCGCAACAACATGCCTGCATGACATGCCTAGGCTAGAAGCCATAAGGCATGCCACCCTCTGTAAGAAGCGGGGAAGTTGTTCTTCGGCCGATCCGTAGCATCGGCGATAACGGCAACAACGGCTGTTGGTCCAGAGTAAGATGAATCGTCAAACGAGTCTGGGACCGGTTCCAGGCTCACTGCAAAAAGGTCGGTTTATGAAGCTCGCGATGTGGCGCATGGTCGTTGTCTGCTTGGTTGCCGCGGCGGCGGCATGCTCGGCGGCCGAACCGGGGACGCTCTTGGAGGACCATTTCCGCGATGGCGTCTCGGCGGAGTGGTCGGCGGTCTGCTTCGGCAAACCCGATAACTTCGACCCCGGCCATGGGGCGCTGGGCAAGGATCCCGCGGGCCGCCATTTTCTGGAGATTCGCTCCGGCGCGCACATCGGCAAGAACGCCTCGCAGTGGAAAGACTATCGCTTGGTGTTCAGCTTCCGGCTGCCGGAGGCGGCGGCCGACGGGGCCCAACTCCTGCGGGCCATCGTCCGCGGGCCGGCCGCCAACATCTGGGCCGGCTACAACGTCTACCTCTACAATGCCGGCGGAAAGTTCAAGATCCAGGCGAATGTCTGGCCGACCAATCCCGCGGCCACCGCGCCGATCGCCGTGGATTCGCAATGGCATCGGCTCAGCATCCGCATCCTCGGCCAGGAACTGGAAGCGGAACTGGACGACCGCGGCGACGCAAGGCTGGTGGCCACCGACATCTACGACGCCTCCACCGTCGGCGGAATCTACCTCGGGTTCTCGCCCGGCAAGTGGCAACTGGCCGATGTCCGCGTCGTGGCGCTTCGCCCGATCCTGGAGGCCGCGGACGTGTTGGCTCGGTACTGCCTGTTCGCCTACCACCCTTCGCTGGACAAGCTGGCCGTCAAGGTCGACTTGAGCGAGTGCTCCGACCAGCCGTGGGCCCGCCGCGTTACCGCGATTCGCTTCGCCGTTCAGCCGGCGGAGAAAGGCGCGGTGCTGGCCCAGGGGGAAATCGCGCTGGACGCCAAGAAGTGCGGCACGGCGGAGGTGCGGCTGCCGAAGCTGCCCGAGGGCCGGTACGAGCTGAAGCTGGCGGCCGTCGGCGCGCCGCTGACCGCCGTCAGACGATTCG
>JBEKCP010000730.1:0-4367 GCA_050014815.1 Thermoguttaceae bacterium
TGGCCAACAGCCGGAAGCGAGTCTTGCGTGGTGTCGGGGCGACCCGGCCTGCGAAGCGTAGACAGCCAGTGCCGAAGCCGTGTGATTGAGCCTCGAAAGTACGAATGCGGGAGCCTTCGTCGTGGACACAGCGGGGGCCGCGCCGACGCATTGCATGGCCTGATGCGTTGGTCCTACCGGGGTCGGAGAGCAGGGCAAGAGCACAATTGGGGTTCCCCAGGAACGTAGGAGATCCTGCCGTTTCCACCGACAAAAGTCCCGGCCGGAGATACCGGGTGACCAACTCCTGAAAACCGCTCGCGGCAGCGCTCGGCCGCGTGCGGGCGAAACACGAGCGCTCGGGTGGTACCGCCAAGCGAAGGCAACGAAGCGCGGCGGGAGGAGCGGCAGGAAGTCATAGCGCCCTGATAGTACCGTAGAAGCCGGGGAACTTGCACCGCCTGGGACCCGGGGGAGGGAAGCGGGGCGTCGAGTTATCAGACCGTTGGAGGGAAACATGCCGGAGACATCGGACTCCGAACTCGTGTCTACGCGACAACGACGGATAGCACAGTTGGCGAAACAGATGCCGGAGAAGGGACTGACCTCCCTGAACCAGCACCTCGATCTGGCTTGGTTGCGTGAGGCTTATCGGCGGACGCGCAAGGACGGCGCGGTGGGCGTAGACGGCCAGACGGCCGCGGACTACGAGCGGAACCTGGAGGGCAACCTCCGCTCGCTCTTGGAACGCGCGAAGTCGGGCATCTACCGGGCGCCACCGGTGCGACGGGTGCATATCCCGAAAGGCACCGGCGGAGAGACCCGCCCCATCGGCATTCCAACGCTGGAGGACAAGGTCCTCCAGCGGGCGATTGTCATGCTGCTGGAACCGATCTACGAGGAGGACTTCTACGACTGCTCGTACGGGTTCCGGCCGCGGCGGTCGGCGCACGACGCCTTGGACAGCCTCTCGAAGCAGACCATGTGGAGCGGGGTAAGCTGCCTCTTGGAAGTCGATATACGCAAGTTTTTCGACACGCTGGGCCATGCCCATCTGCGGGCGTTTCTCCAACAACGGATACGCGAACGGATACGCGACGGCGTGGTGCTGCGATTGATCGGGAAGTGGCTCAACGCGGGCGTGATGGAGTCCGGGGCGGTGACGCATCCGGAAGCCGGAAGCCCGCAGGGCGGGGTGGTGTCGCCTGTACTTGCGAACGTGTACCTGCACTATGTGCTGGACCAGTGGTTCGCGCGGGAGGCGCAGCCTCGCCTGAAAGGTCGTGCGTATGTGGTCCGCTACGCCGACGACTTCGTAATCGGGTTCACCGAGGACGAGGACGCGCGGCGCGTGATGGACGTGCTGCCGAAGCGATTCGGCCGGTACGGCCTGACGATCCACCCGGACAAGACCCGACTGGTGCCCTTCCGCAAGCCACAAGGCGAGCGGAAGGGGCCGGACGGGAAAGGGCCCGGGACGTTCGACTTCCTGGGGTTCACCCATTTCTGGGCGCGCTCGCGGAAGGGGACTTGGGTTCTGAAGCGGAAGACCGCGACCAGCCGGTTCACGCGGGCGATCAGGACGATTGACCAATGGTGCCGGACTCATCGCCATGACCCGATTGCGGAGCAACACGCGGTACTTTGCCAGAAACTCCGAGGGCACGCGGGGTACTACGGGCTCGTGGGCAACAGCCCGGCGTTAGCCCGTTTCTACCATGAGGTGCTCAAGGTCTGGCGGAAATGGCTCATGCGGCGACGGCGGGCCTGGCGCAGCTCTTGGGACTGGTTTCGCCAGCTTCGGGCACGCTACCCTCTGCCATACCTGCGTGTCATTAACCCGAGGTATCGCGGCGTAGCGAAGGGATAACTTGAGGAACCGAATGCGTTAATCGCGCACGTTCGGGTCTGTGGGAGCCCCGGGCGGGAAACCGCCCCGGGGCCACCCGGTCCCCGGAATTCACGTTGCCTTCTACAGCGAATTCAAAGCACCGCGTCGTTCAATCGCTCGTCAATCTGCGCCATGATGGCATTGACGTCAAACGGTCGGCCTAGGCCCCGCTCCAATTGATCGATCCCAAGATTGACTTCCCGGATACGCTGTTCGCGGCGTTTGAGCAACTCGATGGCCGTATTGAGCGCCTGACCGCGATCCTGGAAGGTGCCGCTGGCCACCGCAGACTCGATATACCGCTCGTTCTCGGGCGAGATTCCGCTACTCATGACGTGAGTCTCCCGGCCAGAGGGCTTTCTACTATCATACCGGCCGGGTTCACCCGCAGAAACGGTTCTCGTCTGAAGCCTTCTACGCGGCAAAAGAGGAGGATAGCCGATCACTTCAGCTTGTCCTCAATCGGCTTCCATGCGTTGATGAGACACTCACTAAAGTCTCGACTCCTTTCCGCCTCTTCACCTTGGGCGAGAGCGTCTTCATCCGCGCGCGATAATCCCCGAGTTTGCCAGCACCGCTTCTTCTTCGTGACATGGAAGTATGATTGGATGCGATTCTCATTATAAAGGCCGGGGATCGCTTTGAGCCTCCGAAGCAGTTTGGCAGGCGGCAGAATGATGAAACTGTCCTTCTTCTCCACAAAGGACGGAAGCACGAAAACCCAGAAATCGGCGATCGACTCTGCAATCTTCTTCGGATCGAGAGTCCACCATCCCATCGCAAGAAGGCGATTCTTCTGAATGGGCGTGCCGTACTGGGGCGTGGAGTCCTTGGCAAACTTGACCTGCAAGGATACGGTTTTCCGATTACGGGAATCGCTTACAAGGAGGTCGATGCCGGTGTCTTTCGCCGGAAGCCAGATATTCCACCCGGCCTTCTTGTACGCCTTCTCGATGTGCAGCCCGACCAGATACTCACCCACGTGGATTGTGAACAGCGATTTCATTGATTCTTCCTCCGAACAACGATCCCAGGACGTGCCACGAGTATAGCTTCGGCCGGTGCGGGTGCCAATCTGCCATAGCCACCACGTGCCATAGCCACCACGTAAGCAAATCCTACAGGTGGAGAAACATCATGGCAGCACCGCTACCAATCAGGATCAAACAGCTTCCGTCACCAAATGAAGAGTAGTCGGGGGACAGTAGTCGCGGGACATCACACATAACTCATTGGCTCGTTCCAGAATTCTCCGGGCTCTTCCCGGCAGTCTTCAAGCCGACAGCCAGTCTTCCAGTCGTAGACCTGGGACGTACCGGAAATCGGCCGTGTTGTGGGTCACCATTGTCAGGTCGTGAGCAATGGCCACGGAGGCAATCATTAGGTCCATCGGATTGCCGGAAGCGCCCAGTCGTTTTACCACGCCGCGCAGCTTGCCGAACTCCTCCGCACACCGTTCGTCGAAAACCAAGACCCCGACATCCCTTCGCAAATCGTCGATGGCGGTAAGAATCCTGCGCGGATCGTCGAGCAAATAGGCCCCTGCATAGAGTTCAGCCAGCACTATCGACGGTACCCAAAGTCGGCCGGAGTGCTGGATAAATCGATGGGCAAGCCCTGCTGGCCTGCGGATATGGGCCGAGCAAATGTTGGTGTCCAGCAAGAAGCTCACGCTCCGGTCTCCCGGAACGTGGCAGCCTTCCGCTCCTGCTCGATTTGCCGGAAAGCCTCGTCAAAGCCGGGAACGTCCACTGCCGCTCCGGCAGAACGACGGATACCTTCACCCCAAGACCTCTGGGAGGGAACGGCGGTAAGGACGATCTCGACTTGCTGGCCATCCGTAACGCCCGGGTTCTCGCTGAGTTCAATGGTCCGACCGTGGACCACACCTTGCATGATTTTGTTCACGATGGCTTTTCTCCTCGGAATCCAAGGGACGTACGATCCCCACGCCTTCTCAACCGCCATTATACCCCGACGGCGGGGTGGGCACAAGTGGTCCGTATCTGCGTCCGTATCCGCGTCAGTAGTTCGTGGGTTGAAACCCACAGCCACAATAATGGCGCTGCTACGCGACGGGAGCCAATGCGCGAAAGGAAGAGGCGGGCGGTCCGGCCCCATTCTCCAATCCACTCCCCCTCCGCCGCAAACTGGCCCGATTTCCGGCATTGAACAGACGTCCTCAGGCCAGCATCATGGGGGGCGTGAGGAGTACGACAGTCTGCCTGCCCCGGATGAAGGGGGCGAAGAGGAGCAAGCAATTGGAAAATCGCAAAAGTGCTGACCAACACGCGCATCCTGCCGTGGCTTTGCTCGCGGCCCGGCCGGACCTGTTCGGTAGGTCCCGCCTGCCGGGCGGGACTTTTCGGTCTCGTCGGTAGGTCCCGCCTGCCGGGCGGGACTCTTCAGTCTGTGGGGCGGGACGTCGATGAGGTCGTGACCAGGAAGTCCCGCCCGGCAGGCGGGACCTACTTTTCCGGCCCGCCGGCGGTTAGAA
>JBEKCP010000731.1:0-2523 GCA_050014815.1 Thermoguttaceae bacterium
CTAACTCCTTATTTCTCGGTCACTTACGAACTTCCTGCCGCGGCATCTCGACAGGGCGCAACATATTCGGCGCATCGCAGTTATAATCTTGGAAGCTCACGAAGCGACCGCACCCTCCATATTCAAGTCCTACCCCTGAGCCAGCCGCCAAGCAGCGCTAGAGCGACGCAATGAGGAACCCGCGGCCCTGCAACCACGGCGAGGCGAAGAGCTGAGCCAATGTGAGCCCGCTGTAAAACACACACCTGGGTTCTCTTGTTCACAAGAGATCGCGTGATGAATCGTCTCGGGTTTCCGCGTCGCGAAGTTGGATTCTTTGTCAAAACGGTTGTGGCCATCGTGGCACATCGTGCTTGTGCGCCCTGCTGCCGAAGTCTTGGCCGCGCGCGGCCCGGCGGGCTGCGGGCGCTTCTGGGGCTGATGCTCTTGTTGACGACCTCGCGGGGTTCCGCGGGTGAACCGAAGTACTACGAGTGCGTTCTTCAGCAAGTTCTGGCCGGCGGCAAAGATATGGTCCTTCTCGTCGGCACGGAGGATGGGCAGGTCAGCCAGCACGGATTGGAGGTTCCCGGCGAGCCTGAAACCGCGTGCCGGATGAAGGAGCAGCATCTGCGGGTGGACGGCGCTCGGTTGAGCGGTCCGCTCGTGGCCGAGATCGGCCCGCACCGCGAGAAGATCGCCCTGGACGTGGCATTGGATGCGGGCGGCACATACCAGGTCGCCTACGGGTGTCCCGAGCCGTCCCGCAACGTCCAGGGGAATGTGACCGTCGAGGCGCCCAAAGACGCGAAGAGCACGAAGCGGGTGGTGCGGCTGGAGCAGGTCTTCGGCCCGGACACGTGTCTGGAGTTGACGCTGGAGGTGGACCGCGCCGCCAAGACGCTCGCGGCGCTGCCGGCCGTCTCGCCCGGATACAACAACGGCCGGCATCCGGTCGACATCGCCCGGCTTGTCTTCGACGGCGCGAACCTGGCGGGAGAAGTCGGCATTACCGTGATGCCCGCCCGGCGCGGCAGGGATTTCTACGGCAACTTCGTCGGCATCCTTGGGGGCGAATGGGCGCCCGCGCACGGGCGGCCCTCGGAAGGATCGATCCGGCTCCGGGCCTCGCTGGACGGCCGGGACAAGGCGGGCACCTACACGGCCGTGTTGGGCATCGAGCGCGAGCGCCAGGGCCGCGTCGCCGTGAAGCCGGCGACCTTCGCACGGATGCGGGAACTCGTCGCACCCGTCCTGTCCCGGCACGCGCCCTGGCGGGTTTGGCTGGTGACGGGCAGCAAGGTGGTGGTGGGCGAAGACGACGCCCCGAGGGTAGGGCAGCGTGGCGGCGAGAGCGTTCTTCTCAGTGCCGAGACCGCGCAGTTGTCCGAGCTGCCGCCCGCGAATTGGCCCGCCTCCGACTACGACGACAGGCTATGGGGCCGGTACGGCGATGATCTGGCCGAGTTCATCGGCGGCTATGGCTACTCGGCGGGGGCGGGCGGCGACCCCGCAGACCCGGCGTCCGTGTTGTGTCTCCGCAACCGGTTCGGCGTCGCGGACCCCGCGTTGGCGCGGGATGTCACGGTCGCCGTGGAGTATCTGGGTGGCGCAGTGGTTTACGTCAATGGCGTGGAAATCGGCCGAAGCCATCTCCCGAAGGGTAAACTGGAGCCGCACACCCCGGCGGAGAAGTACCCGATCGAGGCCTACACCGTCGAGGATGGAACGACGCCCTTGCCGGCGGCGACCTACGCCGCCGAACCGCAGGCGAAATGGTTGCCGCGGTATCAGGCACGGGTGCGCACGCTGACGGTGACGGTGCCGACGCGACTGCTGGTGAAGGGGGGGAACGTGCTGGCGGTGGAGCTCCACGCCGCCCCTATCTGCCGACCGCCTGCAGCCTCCAGTCCCTGGCGCCATGTTGGCCTTCGCAGCGTGAAGGTGACCAGCGCCAGCGGAGCGGGGGTGATTCCCTACCCGGAGGCGCTGCGCGGCACTCGGGTCTGGAACGCGCAGACCTTGGAGCAGGTCGCGGAGCGGCCCTCGGCGAGGTCCTTAAGCGCCCGAAACTTCTTCCACGATGTCGGCATCCGTGGCGTGCCGGTCAAGGGCATCGCGGCGGGCAACCCGTTCGAGCCGCTTCGGCCCGTGCGGATCCTGGTGCCGCGCAACGGCATCGGCAGCGGACAGGTGGTGCTGTCGGATGGGGAAGGTCTGCGCGGGGTGAGTGCGGGCCTGCGCGATTTCCGCGGACCGGGCGGGGCCGCACTGTCGGCGAGAGCAGTGCGCATACGGTTCGCCGCGCAGGCCGCGGATTGCCATTGGTGCGATGCGCTCCTGGAGAAACCGCCGGCGGACGCAACGACCATCCCCGTGTGGCTGGAGGCCTCGGCTGCCAAAGACCAGGCGCCGGGCTGGTACCGGTCCACACTATCCCTGGAGGCCAACGGCAAGGAATTCCAGGTGCCGGTCGAGGTGTTTGTGACCGGTTTCACGGTGCCCGACGCCAGGGATTTCCGCACGCTGATCGGGGTAATGCAC
>JBEKCP010000732.1:0-4402 GCA_050014815.1 Thermoguttaceae bacterium
ATGTCCCTCGCTGGCGCTTCGGGTTGGTATCCGGTGGCGTCGCCGCCAAGAAATGTTGCCACACCCGTTGACACGGCTCGTATGGCTGCGTTTCCCGCACGGTCCACCCGCTAATCCAGCTTCGCATCGGCAAGCGAGGCCCGCTGTGCTGCGGGCGGGGGGGCTTCTGCAAAGTACCGTCGCCGGAAATAGAGCGACACGTTGACCAGGCCGATCATCACGGGCACTTCCACCAACGGGCCAATCACCGCCGCGAAGGCCGCCCCGTGATGGATCGTAAACACCGCCACGGCCACGGCAATCGCCAACTCGAAATTGTTGCTGGCGGCGGTCAGCGCAAGCGTGGCCGTCTTGGAATAGTCCGCCCCCACCAATCGCCCCATGAAGAAACTCACCAGGAACATGACCACGAAGTAGATCAACAGCGGCACCGCTATCAACAGCACGTCAAACGGGATGCGGACGATCTGGTCGCCCTTGAGGCTGAACATCACCAGGATCGTGAACAAGAGCGCCACCAGCGTGATCGGGCCGATCTTCGGGATGAACGACTTCTCATACCACGTCCGCCCCTTGAGGTTCAACAACACCACGCGGGTAAACAGCCCGGCCAGGAAGGGAATCCCCAGGTAGATGAACACGCTCTGGGCGATCTGCCCCATGCTCACCTGGACCACCTTGCCCTCCAGGCCCAAGAGCGGCGGCAGCCAGGTGATGAATATCCAGGCATAGAGGCTGTAGAAGAGCACCTGGAAGATGCTGTTGAAGGCGACCAGGCCCGCCGCGTACTCGGTGTCGCCTTTGGCCAGGTCGTTCCAGACGATGACCATGGCAATGCACCGGGCCAGGCCGATGAGGATCAGCCCCGTCATGTACTCGGGATAGCCGCGGAGAAAGATCACGGCCAGGGCGAACATCAGCAGGGGCCCGATAACCCAGTTCTGCACGAGCGACAGGCCCAGGATCTTCCAGTTGCGAAACACGTCGCCAAGCTCCTCGTACTTCACCTTCGCCAAGGGCGGGTACATCATCAGGATCAGCCCCAGCGCGATGGGGATATTCGTCGTGCCCACCTGAAAAAGATTGATGAACGATTCGACGCCGGGCAGGTAATGTCCCAGCCCGACCCCGACCGCCATCGCCAGGAAGATCCAGACGGTCAGATAGCGGTCGAGAAAGGAGAGTCTCTTTCCGTTGTCCATGCCCATCAGTCGGGTGCTCCTTCAATGGTCCGGTTACCGCGCCAAGGACTCCGGCAGTCCCAGGACGAACGCACGAATCTCATCCCGCACGCGGCGGTACGGCGCAAGGCGCGCCTCTTCGGTCGCGGCGCCGGCGGCCAAGCGAGGCGGATCGTCAAAATCCGCGTGTACGACGATTGCCTTGCCCGGCAGTAGCGGACAGTGTTCATGGGCATGGCCGCAGACGGTTACCACGTAATCGAAGGGAATGTCCCGAAGCTCGTCCACGTGCTTGGACCGCTGGCCGGAGATGTCCACGCCGGCCTCGGCCATGACCCGGATCGCATCCGGGTTCAATCCGTGCGTTTCAATGCCGGCGGAGTACGGCTCGATCGAATCGCTCTTGAGCCTGCGTGCCCAGCCCTCGGCCATCTGGCTTCGGCAGGAGTTGCCGGTGCAGAGGAACAGGACTTTCAGTTTCTTCGGCGTCGTCATTTCCATCTCTCCCCTCTCCCTTCGGGAGAGGGGCCGGGGGTGAGGGCTCCTCAGCGCTCGTAAGCCACGCGACCTGCCGCGTGCCGTGGCATCGCCAGCGGCAACATATATTCGCTTATGTGAATATACAGGCGGCTCGCCGGCAGGTCAAGGGGGGAATGCGCCGGGGGGGCCGGCGGGTCAAAGATCGCGGCGGCCAAGGGATTGCGCGTGATCTGTCTGGGCGTCAGAGTACTCGGTACCGAGTACTCAGTACCCGGTACTCAGTAGTTCGTGCTGCCGAAACGCCGAGAAGGTCGCGCCATAGCGGCGGGCAGGCGGTCCGGCATCGCGCCGCTTTGCGCCCTAGAGTTGTCGGGACCGCTCAGCTTTGCGCCGGCGTGCGTCTGACCCGCGCCGGCGGATTCGACAACACCGCGACAACCGGCATGGTCCAAAAATCCCCCACTCTTCGAGACCCTGGCAGCGAAATCGGATCGGAACTGCCAGTATCTCACGCAAATGCGCCAAGGCGCAAAGGCGCGGTTGAGGAACTATTCGTTTTTAGGCGCTCCGTTGACCACATCCGCCCCCTGCCCCTTTGCGCCTCTGCGCCTTTGCGTGGGAATCGCCGGTACTGCCGTGGTCTTTCGCGGTTTCGCACTTTCGCGCTTTCGCGATTGCCCGGTTCTCCCGCCGCAATGTTTTTGTTTCCCCGGCCCCGCTTGCTGCGCCTTGCGGCCCTGCTCGTAGCGGCTGTTTGGCTTTCCGCGGCCGCGCGGGTCGGAGTGTCGAGTACAGCAGACGCCGCCGTCAAGACGCCCACCACGGCGGTCGTGCAAGAAATACCGTGCCGGGCGGCGCCCGGCCGCCGCTCCGCTGCGACGTGACGGCAATGGAAGAGGATCTTTTCACCAACGCGGCCCATGGGCGACTCGGCGACTTCTCGCTCCTGGAGGCCGCACTGGTCGCCAGCGGCGTCGGCGACCGGCCGAAGCTGGAGTATTACCGCCGGCAAGTGGCCCAGTGGGCTGATGCCCTCAAGCGGTCGGCGGCCGTCCGCGGCACGCCCCGCCAACAGGCCCAGGTTATCTTCGAGTTCCTGCACCGCCGCGTCCTCACCGGCGGCTACCATCTTCCATGCACCGATCTCCGCGAGGCGATCGATCACGGCCGGTTCAACTGCGTCAGTGCCTCGGTCTTGTTCAACTGCCTGGCGGGCGAGTTCGGACTGGACGTTTGCGGGCTGGAATGCCCGGGCCACGCGATGAGCCGATTACACGGGGCCCAGGGCACGCTCGACATCGAGACGACCTGCCCGCGGTGGTTCCAACTAAGAGAGGCCAAGGACCGCGGGCGGGTCCGCGAGGTCTCCGACGTCGAGTTGGTGGCGATGATCTATTACAATCGCGGCGTGGATCTCCTGGGCGAGAAGCGATTCGCGGAGGCGGCGGCCGCCAATGCCAAGGCCCTGTGGCTCTATCCCGCCAACGCCACCGCCCGCGGAAATCTCCTGGCGACGCTCAACAACTGGGCGATCGAGCTGGGCAGCACCGCCCAGTACACCGATGCGGCTGAACTGCTGCGGCTGGGCCTGGCCGTCGAGCCGGGCTACGAGCCCTTCCGCCTGAACTATGCCCACCTCTGTCGCCAATGGGCCTCGCACCGCCGCACGGCCGATCAGGCTGACGAGGCGGCGCCTCTGCCCGGCGATTTGACACCGCCCGCTCCGTAACCTAAGCTTCCTTTGGCCGGCGCGTGACTGCGGCGCCGAAGGCGTCGCGGTCGACCGGCCGCTTTTCCCGCGGATCGCAGCAGCGGCGGGCACGGCTGGCTTCTTCTCCGATCCGCCGGACTTTTCTCCGCTGGGACCGTCGGGACCATGCCGGGCCTCCCTGTCCCCGTCAACTCGACAAGTATTCGCCGTTTCCGTCCACGACCCGACCGCCGAGGAGTCACGCCCATGACCATGCACGCGACGATGAGCCATCTGCAATCGCAAGTTGTGTTGCCGCCCCACGAGGGCGCGGGAACCGACAGTGAGCTTCGATCGCAGGTTTGGGGACTCCTGAGCACCTTGTACCCCAAGGTCGATCTGGCCGAGCGGCGCTGCGAGATGCGGTACCCCTTTCCACACCTGGTCCACTTGACGCCGGTAGGGGAAGACGGCATCACGCCCTGCGGACAGAGCCTGGTCGTCGTGGGCAAGCACATCTCGCAGCGGGGCTTGGGTTTCTACCATCCCAAGCCGCTTCCGTACCGCCGGATGATCGCCTCGCTGGAGAGCGCCAACGGCTGGTTCGGCTTCCTGATCGACATCGGCTGGTGTCGCTTCACCAGGCAGGGCTGGTACGAAAGCGGTGGCCGCTTCCTCCAGTCCGTCGCCTCGCCGCTGGCAATTTCGTGAGGCGGCATCGGCGGCTTGCGTAGGGCAGTGCCGAGCAACCGTCTTCCAATTCCGCGCTTCCAATTCCCTCGCTTCCAATTCCGCACATTGACGCCAAACGCTGCCGGAACTAGACTAGGGGCAATTTGCGGGAGTAGCTCAGTTGGTAGAGCGCTAGCTTCCCAAGCTGGATGTCGCGGGTCCGAGTCCCGTCTCCCGCTCTTGATGTAGCCCGTTGACAGCACTTGTCAGCGGGCTTTTCGCTTTGACAGGGCAAGCACTTACGGCGACGGCCCCGAGCTTCCCGGCTTCATCGGCCGCGCCCGTCACTTTGTCCAGAATTGACCCCAATATGCACGGT
>JBEKCP010000733.1:0-2959 GCA_050014815.1 Thermoguttaceae bacterium
ATCTGGATCGACAGCGACCAGTGCATCCGCTGCGGCAACTGCATCAACATCTGCCCGGTGGACGCGATCTCGCTACGGAAGTGCGATTGCGCGGCGGAGAACAGGGATTAGGGATTGGGGATTAGGGATTAGAAGAGTGAGAAGGGTGTGAAGAGCCTGAAGGACGCCTGTCCAATCCCCAATCCCTAATCCCTAATCCCCAATCCCCCCATCTCGGCCGCTACTTGGTCGGCTTCGGAACGAGATGAGGGATTCCCGAGCGGTCAAGTTCCACGACAAAGGTCTCCAACTCGGGCGCCGCGGACTTGGAAAAGGTCAAACGCACCAGCCAGCCTGTCCACACCAGGGGATCGCCGGGGAAATAGTCGAAGACGAAGTTCCCCAGGCTGTAGATGATCGGCCGGCCCTTGTAGATGTCCACGGTTTGCGAGAGGTGCGGATGCCCGCCGATTACGGCGTCCGCTCCCGCATCAATGAGACTGCGAGCCAGGGCCTTCTGGGACTCGTCGGGGGACGGCTCCAACTCGTCTCCCCAGTGCAGCATGGGAATCACGAGATCGGCTTGGTTGATAGTTCGCGCGGCCTTGATGTCCGCGATCGCCTCGGCCGGAATAAGCCAGGCGGTCCCGGCGCGATGGTCGGCGGCCTCGAAGGAGCGCGGCGAAATACCGTTGTAGCCCAACAACGCAATCCGCCGACCGTTGCGCTCCAGGATCAGCGGGCGATGCGATTCCTTCCTGTCGCGTCCGCCGCCGAAATACGGCAGAGAGGCTTTCTCCAGCAGCGCGAGTTCTTCCAGCAGTCCATCCGGCCCATAGTCGCCTGAATGGTTGTTGGCCACGCACACGGCGCCGAAATGTTGCTTCAAGACCGGAATGCACGCCGGGGGGGCCTTGAAGGTGTAGGGCTTCAGCACCTGAGTGCCATGCCGGGCCGCCACGCACTCCAAGTTGCACACGGCAATGTCCGCGCTCTTGAGCAGCGGCGCCACGGCGGCAAACGGATCCTCGCCGTGGGCCAGGGCATGGCCTGGTCCGCCGTCGAGCATGACGTCGCCGCCGAACACGATCCGCACGGCGCCGTCCTTGCCCTTGTCCGCCGGCGCCGCGGCAATCGAGACCGTCCCGACCGCGAGCGCCAGGAACAAGACCGGCAAGGCCCAACGATATGCACCGCGCCAAGCATGGTTCATCGAGATGGTCACGATTTCCGCTCGTATATCCGGTGAAAACAACCCGTCCGCCAGGACTACTACCTTCTAAGCATACCATCCGGCCGTCGTGGGGCAAATGGAACGCATGGAGCGGCAACTGCGAAGTTCGACACTGGCCGCACGCCCTCATGGCGTGCCGGTGGCGGAGTCGTGACAAGTGGACTTGCGACAACAGCAGCCACGGGCTCCCGGCCATGCGGCCAGCGTCCAACAAGCACTTCACTGCCAGAAAATTCGCCCCCGTCGACCGCGAAAACCGGCCCCGTTTGTTTTTGGGGTGGCGTCGCGGGGTATAAGACAACCGCCCATCAGGGTAGCTCGGGACCGGTGACGCGTCAACCGCCCCCCGTTGCCGTCCCCCGTTGCCGCTGGCGTGACGTTCGATGCGACCGCTGCATCTCGTTGTACGAGGTTGACTTGCTGCCGGCTGACGTCTACCCGCCGCGTACGAAGCACTGCGAGCCGGCACCGGCGGCGCAGCCCCGCCTCGTCGACGCGATCCTTCGCCGGTATGCTTAGGCGATGGAGCTTGGACTGAACATCCTCTACGAAGAGGGCGGATGCCTGGTCGTCTCGAAGCCCCCGGGGGTGCTGACGCAGGCCCCGCCGGGCATCGATAGCCTCGAAGTGCGGATCAAGGCATTTCTCCAGGCCCGGGATGCCCTGCTGGATGTCTACCTCGGCGTGCCGCACCGGCTGGACCGGCCGGCTACCGGGGCCATCATCTTCGCAAAGGACCTTCGTACTACCCGGAAGCTGGGGGCCCAGTTCGAGCACCGCAAGGTCCGGAAGGTCTATTGGGCGTGCGTCGAAGGAATCGTCGCTCCGGAGACCGGCACTTGGGAGGACCAGATGTATAAAATTCCTGGGGAGGCCCGAGGGGTCGTGGTGGCCTGCGGCCATCCCGAGGGACGCCCCGCCGTGTTGCACTATCGCGTCTTGCAGGCCGCTGGGTGGGGATCATGGCTGGAAATTGAATTGGAGACGGGCCGCACGCACCAGATCCGGGTCCAGGCCGCATCCCGCGGTCATCCGGTGCTGGGCGACCAGCAGTATGGCTCGACAGAGCCGTTTGGCCCCCAGTACGAGGATTGGCGGCTCCGGGCGATCGCCCTGCACGCACGGAGCCTGACGTTTCGGAACCCCGAGACGCACCAGGTCGTTACAGTGACCGCCCCGGTAAGCCAAGATTGGCCGGCTTCGCAATGAAGAACCGAGAATTGCGAAGCCGCAAGCGGCGGAAGCGCTGATCATGCAACGCCCCATCGTCATCGGCTACCACCTGACCTGGACCGCCTACGGGCTGTGGTTGCCGAACGATCCGCGAGGCGGCATGTCGCAGACCATCGCCTGCGACGTGATCGCCGAACTGGGCGCGCTGCACTACGGGCGCAAAAAGGTCCAGCCGGCAGGATGGGTTATACGCGAGTTCCACAAGAGAGCAAGAGAAGTGCTCAAGTTCCCCGTCTTGACGTTCGGTGCCCGGGAGGTCGAGATCATTGGCGCCGCCATCGGCGAGACGATAACGTGTCGGAAGTATACCTGCTATGCTTGTGCCGTCATGCCGGATCACGTTCATATCCTGATCCGCAAGCACAAGCACCGGGCCGAGGAGATGATCGAGAGTTTTCAAGACTTCAGCCGCTTGCAGCTTCGCAGCGCAGGGCTGCGCGGCGCCGATCACCCGGTCTGGGGCGGGCCGGGCTGGAAGGTGTTTCTCGATCACCCCGACGAAATCCGCAGGAC
>JBEKCP010000734.1:0-3546 GCA_050014815.1 Thermoguttaceae bacterium
CAGTACTGTCCGGTTATAAGTCGAATAGTGACAATTGGTTACAACAAGCGACTTGGGAATTCGGTGTGGAAAACGTCGAAAGTGCCTGAAAAATAGGGGTTTTCTCGAAAGGAGTGACGCTCAGAATTTGGAGGATTTCGGTGAGGCTTCGGGGGAGGCTCAACTCCTTCTTGAGGATGGCCACCAGAACGTAGATGGCGATGGCGATCCACACCTGGGTCTTCACGGCGTTGACGGAGTGGCCGTAGAACGCCTTGATCCGCAAGTTCTGCTTGATCCACTTGAAAAACAGTTCCACCTGCCAACGACACCGATAGAGTTGTGCGATGGTGAGTGCCGGAAGCTCGAAGTTGTTGGTGAGGAACACGAGCCGTCGTTCGTGCTCGGAGTCGTAGTACGCAACGCGGCGCAGCGGAGCCGGATAGAAATGCGAAGTTTTGGGACCTTGAAGTACGATAGTTTGATCGCTGCGCAGGCCGGTCGACCTGTCGACCAGGCGGGACTCGCGGCGGCTGCAATCGATATTCCGCTTGGCACGTGTGACAAAGAACGCCATCTGCCGAGTGATGGCGTACAAGCGCGCAAAGTCGACGTAACCGCGGTCCATCATGTAGAAGGCACCCGGTTCGATGGGAAGGTGATCGAGCACATTCACATCGGCCGTTTTCCCGTGAGTTATGCGGATAAAACAAGGGATGTTGCCGCGGAGATCGATCAGCGTATGAAGCTTCACAGCGCCCTTGCGTCGGCGAAATCGTGCCCACGGAAAAAGCGCGAGACACAGGTCGATCGTCGTCGAGTCCAAGGCATAGGCGGCATGTTTCAGCGCGACGCCGAACTCGTCCTTCGCGTACAAGACTCGGGCGTGCTGAATGAGCACTTGAGCGAAGTCGGCCCAGATGTGCCAGTCCCGTCGCTTGTTGGCATCGCCCAAGGTACTCTTGGAGATCCTGCCACGAAAGCCGGCGTGATAAAGCTTCGACTCCATGGCCCGCAAACACGTTTCGATGTCCCGCAGGCTCTCGCGGTAGGTCAACTGGGCAAAGGCCATCGTGAGGAACTGGTCGCGGCAAGAGAAACCTCGCACGCGAGAGTTGCCGCGATACCGTCGCACGCAGGCGTTGAACTCGTGCCGTGGAAGGAAATCCATCAACTGAGCGAACACGATCTGTTCCGAGTACATGTGTCATCCTTTCCCACCCAGAGGTGGCTTGAGAATGACAAAAACATACACCCCAGTTGAAGTCGTGCGCGCTCATTTTCGGTCGTAAGCTTTCACTGCCGCATTACTTGGGACGATTTTCCAAAGCGTTAACCGGACAGTACTGATCGATTTTCCAAAGCGTTAACCGGACAGTACTGATTTTGGATTTTAGATTTTGGATTTGTTTAGGGTTTGGTGCTTAGGATTTCGTGCTTCCCCTTCCGCCTCTCTCCCCCTCCCCCCTCGCGACGCTATAATGGATCCCAGGGCATCGCTACGCCGCATCCACCCGATCGAGGACTTTATGGACGCGATCGAAAAACGGGTCCGCCAGGCTCGACGGCGGCTGAGCATCGAGCGATTTGTCAGGCTGTTGGGCTGGTGGTGGACTGCCGCGCTGGGAGCGGCCCTCGTCTGGATCGGACTGGCCCGCCTCTGGCCCCTGGGCCCGAGCGACTGGATCTCGGTCGTCGGGGCCCTGGCGGCAGGGACCCTCGGGTGCCTTGCGTGGACCGTGGCCGCCCGGCCGCGTCTGATCGACGCCGCCGTGGAAATCGACCGCCGAAGCGGCCTCAAAGAGCGGGTATCCAGCGCGGTGGCCATGGGGGTGGAAGACCGGGCGAGCGAGGCGGGCCAGGCGCTGGCCGCCGATGCGGCAGCCCGATTGAACCGCGTTGACCTGGGTGAGAAGTTCCCCGTCCGGCTGTCGCGGCACATCCTGCTGCCGCTCTTTCCCGCCGTGGCGGCGGCCCTGGTGGCGATCCTCTTCCCGCCGGCCGTTTCCAATACCCCGGCCGAGGCACTGGCCCCCGAGGCCCAGCCGCAGCCGGAAGTCAAGGCATCGACCGAAATCCTTCGCCGACAATTGGAAGATCACCGCCGGCAGGCCGAGAAACAGGGCCTCCAGGACGCCACCGAACTCCTCAAGAAGCTGGAAGAGGGGACCCGGGAGATCCAGGCCGAGCCCCGCCGCGAAAAGGCCCTGGTGAAACTCAACGACCTGGCTCGCCAGCTACAAGACCGCCGCAAGGAGCTGGGCGGGGCCGAAAAGATGAAACAGCAACTCGACGAGCTCAACCGCGTTGATCGCGGGCCGGCCCAGAAGTTCGCCCAGGCCCTGGCCCGCGGCGACTTCAAAAAAGCGGCCGAACAACTCGAAAAGCTCCGCAAAGAGGCCACCCAAGGCCAACTCGACGAGGCGAAAAAGGCCGAACTCGCCAAGCAGTTCGACGAAATGCGGCAGAAGCTCGATCAGTTGGCCGACGCCAGCCGTGCCGCCCGGGCGGACCTCCAGAAGCGGGCCGAGCAGCTCCGCCAGGCCGGCCAGCCCGCCGACGCCGACAAGCTCGAAGACCAGATCAACAAGCTCATGGAGCAGGCCCCGCAACTCCAGCAGGTGCAGGACCTGGCCAACAAGCTGGGCCAGTGTTCGCAATGCCTGAAGAGCGGCAAGAGCGGCGAGGCCGCCCAGGCCATGCAGGACGCCATGCAGCAGCTCGACAAGCTCCAGGCGCAGATGGACGAGCTCCAGACGCTTGACCAGGCCCTGGACCAGCTCACGATGGCCCGCCAGCGCATGACCTGCCCGAACTGCCAGGGCGCCGGCTGCGAGATGTGCCAGGGCGAAGGGGGCCAGGGGCTCTGCCCCGGCAACGGCAGTGGCAAGGACGGGAAGCCCGGCGACGGAATGGGCGGCGGCAAGGGCATCGGGTATCGCCCCGAGCAGAAAACCGACACCGCCCTCTACGATTCCCAGGTCCGGCAGAAGGTGGGCAAGGGGGCGGCCATGGTGACGGGCATGGTCGACGGGCCGAACGTGCCCGGCGGCGTGACGGCGGAGATTCAGCGGGCCTCCGACGATCTCCGCCGCGGCTCCGTCGATCCGCTGACCGGCCGTCAACTGCCCAAGAAGCACAGCGAGCACGCCCGCGAATACTTCGACCGCTTCCGCGAGGGGAAGTGATCGGCGGGCAGGTTCCCGTTGCGGAATCGCCTTGGACACCTATTGGTTTTACCCGAATTGCCTGTGCTCCTCAGATTTGGTGGCTGTCACCTTTTGTTCGACCAGACCCGGGGGACGAACATGCTCGCTTCGGTTATCATAGTGGGCCTATTGGCTGGGGACGCTTCGCCTGAAGCGATACGCGCCGAGGCGGCACGGTTCGAGGGCGAATGGATATGCAAGTCAGCAAGGCAGGCGGGGCACGCGCTTACTTCGCAGGAGGGACTAAAGTGGACATTCTCATCGCGCACCAACGATAAGAACGATCCCCTACGCGGAGCAAGGAACACCATCATGCTCCTTCAGGAAGTGAGGCCGGTAAAACCGAATGATCCGCGGA
>JBEKCP010000735.1:0-3763 GCA_050014815.1 Thermoguttaceae bacterium
GGGGCCGGCCGCATTATTAAATTTGTGTGGGTGCTCCGCGGGGGCGTGTGGGTCCTTTAGGGGTGTGGCGGGGGGTTTACCACGGTTTCGGGGGGGGGTTGGCCCGCGGTTTACGGTTCTTTACACTGGGGGGCAAACCCCGCCCGCTAAACGTGCTTAACCCGACGGCCAATCCCTTAAGGCACCGACCGGCCGAGGCGGAGCACGCACACATAGTAGATAAGGCGGCGGACCCGGTCGATCGCCGGAACTCCCAGCCGCCGCAGCCGGCGTATCCGCGCCAACCCGTGCTCCGGCCGCTCGAAGACCTCGCAGAATCGCACGAGCAGGTCGAATTCCTCGTCGGCCGCAGCAGAAAAGGGGACAGTCCCCATTTGCCGGAACGGCCCGGAGGGTGCTGCGCACAAATGGGGACTGTCCCCTTTTCTGTCCCGGAGCCGGTCTCGGAGGATCCGGGCCTGCACGATCGATTGCCGGAAGCGGACCAGGCCGGTTTGCCATCGCGTAGGCCAGGAATACCGCAACGGGTTGAAGCCGGACCAGAAAGCGGCGGGGCCGCTGACCGTATACGCGTGACGCCGGTACTCGACCGTCGGCTCGTCGAGATAGGAGATCCGCCCGGCAGCGGCTGTCGCCAGCGCCACCCACCAGTCGGGCGAGGCCGCGGTTTCGGGGATCGGCAGGGCCAGTTCCGCGGCGTGCCGGTTGATCATGCAGGCACACCCGGGCACGAAGTTCCGCCCCAGGAGCGTTGCCAGCGGGCGGCCTTCTCCGTGGACCAGGCGGGAGGCCGCCAGGAAGGAGGGGTGTACCAGGCGGAGCCGCTCATCCACGACCGTCACGTCGGAGTAGACCAGGTGCGGCGTCCCTGCGCCGTAGGCCCGTTGGGCACGTTCCATCACCACTATTTGCTTCCGGAGCTTGTCGGCGTGCCAGACGTCATCCTGGTCGGCGAAGAACTGGTACTGGGCCCCCGCGTCGTGGGCCCGTTGGGCCAGCAGCCCGTAGTTGCCCGCCGGGCCGAGCCGCCCGCGTTGGTCCTGGAGGATGACGACCCGCGGATCGGCGGCGGCCGCCCGCCGGAGGATCTCCGGGCTGGCGTCGGAGGAGTCGTCATCGCGGGTCCAGAGGGTCCAGCGGGTCTCGGACTGCCCGCGGATGCTCTCGATCAGCTCGGGGAGGTAGGCGGCCCCCTCGCAGGTGCCCAACAGGATACTGGCGTCTGGCATGGCGATAGGCCAGTCTACCGGCCGATGGCAGGCCGGTCAACGTTGAGAACTGGCGTGGACATCCTTCTTGCGGGCCGGATATATTATCCGCGAAGCGGTGAGGCGGGCTTGTGGTCCCGTTGTCTCCCGAGGGCCCGACTCAAGGCGGCATTGGAAACCAGGCAGGAGGCCTTTGATGCGTCAGGAGAGAACGCTCGTCATGGTGCTGTGCCCGCACCGCAGCGGCTCCAGTTTCATCACCAACCTGCTGGAGCGGTTGGGGATGTCGCTCGGGCCGTTCGAGCGGCTCCCGCCGTCCCAGTGGAACGAGCACGGCTACTTCGAGGCGTTGCCGCTGGTGTGTTTGAACGATCAGTTGCAGGAGCGATTCCTCGGGTTCAGGGGGGACTCGCCCCGGTCGCCGGAAGTCCTCCGCCGCTTCTGCCAAACCGAGGGCCGGTGGCCGACGGAGCAACCGATCCCGGACGAGCTTTTGACGCGGGGCAGGGACCTGATCGACCGGCTCCTGGCCTCAGGGCCGATCTCGGGGTTCAAGGACCCTCCCCGCACGTTCGTCGAGCAGTCGCGGCAGGCGGCCCGGCGGTGCGGGCTTTCGTGGGACGAGGCCGTCCTCCGGCAGGTCTACGACCCGGCTTGCCACCACCAGGAACCCTCGGCGGTGTCTCACCCGGCCCAAGAGGCGTTCGAGCAGCTTCGAGGACCGGGCAACGACCTGGACGGGCCCGCCGATCCCGCGCGGATGCTGGCGGAGGCGGCCGGCCGCGAGGAGATCCTCAACGACCGCGTGGCGTTCTACGGGCGGGAGCTCGCCGCAATGGCGAGCGATGCCGCTGCAAAGCGCGAGCAGATCGATAAGCTTTACACTGAAATCTACGCCGCCAACTGCGAGATCGTGCGACTGGAAGGGGAGCTTGGGCTCATCAAGGGCTCCCGGACGTGGCGGCTCCGCCAGGCGGCCGTCGCGGCAATGCACCTCGTACGGCCGGCCGGCGAGCGGTAATCACGGGCCGCCGGGAGGAAATGCGAAGCCGCAAGCGGCGTCTACTTTTCCCGCAATTCCTTGCCCGACGCCCGCAGCACGTCGAGCAACTCGTCCAGGTGCGCCGGCGTGGTCAGGGGATTGATGATCGTCACGCGGAGGGCCCCCTGGCCGTCGATTTTCGTCGAGACGATGTAGAACGCGCCGGACTCGATCACCCGGCGCCGCAACTCGAGCTGGAACCGGCCGAGCACGTCGGGCGGGGCATTGCGGAGGCTCTCGGGCACGTGGCGAAAGACGACGATGTTGCACTCGGGCTCGTGAAGCGGCACGAAATCGGGCGCCGCCGCCAGCTTCTCGTAGAACACGCGGCCCATGGCAAAGGTGACGTCCACCAGGTCGGCGAACAGTTGCTCCCCGAAGAGCGACCACAGGCCCCACAGACCGAACACCGCCGCCCGCTTCGTACACTCCACGGTCCGCAGCGCGCTGTCGTACTCGGCCATTCCGGGCGCCGCCGGATCGAACAGGTAGGGCGCGTCCTGGCGGAAGGCATCGAACCGGTGGGCCGCCTCCCGGTAGAACACCATTGCGCAGAGGGCCGGCACGAAGAGCATTTTGTGGGCGTCCCAGACGAGGCTGTCCGCGCGGTCCAGGCCGGCGACGAGGCGCCGGTGCCGCGGGCTGAGGCAGGCCGCCCCGCCGTGCGCCGCGTCGACGTGCAGCCAGACGCCGTGGCGGCGGCACACCTCGGCCACGTCGCCCAACGGGTCGAAGGCCCCCACCGGCGTCGAGCACGCGCAGGCCACCACGGCCACGACCGGCTGCTTCCCGGCCCGCAGACCCCGGAGCTTCTCGTCCAGTTGCCCAACGTCCATGCGGCGGCGGTCGTCGAGCCCCACGCGGACGACCTGGTCCGTGCCCAGGCCGAGGACGCCCGCTGCCCGGGCAACCGAGTAATGAGCATCCGCATGGACGACGATGACCGGCGGCGGGCCGCCTTGGGCCACGCCCCGCCGCCAGGAGTCGCCCAGGGTGACGTTGCGGGCGGTCAAGAGTCCGGTCAGGTTCGCCAGCGACCCGCCGTGGGTTGCCATCCCGGCGAACGTGCCGGGGGGCCAGCCGATCCGCTGGCCCAGCTCCTGGACCATGGCCCACTCGACGGCCGTCGCCCAAGGCCCCATGTCGTAGGTGGCCATGGCCTGGTTGGTGACCGAGCCCACGGCGTCCAGCAGTCCGGCCAGGGGCACGGAGGCGGCCACCTGGTGGCCGATGTACCGCGGGTCGTGCAGGTTGTGTCCCCGGTCGAGCATGACGCGGACCAGGCGCGAGAATTGCTCCGGCAAACTAGCTGCGTCCCCGTTTCCAGCGCGGAGCATGGCCAGGGCGTCGCGGACGTTCTCGGCCGGATCGCGCCACGGCAGCACCGGTCCCCCGCACGCCTCGGCCCGCGAAATGTGGTCCGCCAGCAGCTCGACCATTCGGTGGCCGGCAGTCCGCAACAACTCGGGGTCGTAGGCCCGGCAGATCCGCTGGCGGGCCTCACCGATTTCAG
>JBEKCP010000736.1:0-3881 GCA_050014815.1 Thermoguttaceae bacterium
GGCCTCCTACGCGGGCACTGTCAACTTCGCCGCCAGTATCAGCGGCAGTTTCACAGAAACGGTCAATCCGGCCCCGGCCACGGTCGCGGCACAGACCGCCACCACCAACGTGCTCATCGCGACGACTGCTTCCACGGCGGTCGGCCAGTGGGTCGGCTTCTTGGCTGCGGTGCGGATCGCTTCCCCGGGCGCCGCAGTGCCCACCGGCGCCGTAACCTTCTATGACGGCGCCAATGTGCTCGGCACGACCACGCTGGATGCCAACGGCAATGCGACCCTCTTTACTCACTCGCTGACGGTCGGCGCCCACACGATCACGGCCTCCTACGCGGGCGCCGCCAACCTCGCCGCCAGTACCAGCGGAAATTTCATCGAAACGATTACTCCTGCCGCAACCACGAAAGCGGCGGCGGTGAACTCGAAAGCCGCCACGCCAGTGACCCGTGTCCCGACGACAACCGTCAAATCCCCTCTGGCTCCGGCAGCGGTGGACCAGGTCTTGTTCCAGCGGCGTTACTAGCCTGTTGAGGTCACCTCGGCGCGCCCCTTCTGTTTTCCGTGGTGAATAGCCCGACCTCAACCCGGCGGGTGGCAAAATGGGGCATTGGGGGAATCTTTGCCGAAGCCACCGTTTTTGCTGGGGCCCTCGCGCCAGTGGTGCCGATTCTACGGATTATTCCGATTGTACGAAATAATCGGAAGGTGCTGGTCGTGCGGGAGAATCGGCCTGTCGAAGGGTACTCCTGTACGGATGCACCACCCACAGGAACGAGCTTTTGGGGGGAGAAATAATGAACGTACGCAGACTATTGCCGGCGGTTGCGGTCACTCTGCTATTACTGCCCCTGGCCCGGCTGGGAAGGGCGCAAATGTATTCTCCACCCCCTCAAGCCTACGGGGTGCCGCCGGGCGCCCAGATGTCGCAGCCCAATTCTCAGCAGGTTGTTCCATCGGCTGCTCCCGCTGATACCTGCCCTACGTACTGCGATAACTGCGTTTCTACCCCAGCCTGGCAGTTCTTTGGCGGGGCACTCTTCCTCCACCCGCGGAACGCGGGCATCGAATACGCCGTTCCCATCAACGGACCGATCGTTTCCGGGCAGGTGCCTCTCCAGATGGGCAGGACCGCGCTGGTGGATCCGGACTACAAGACCGGGTTCTACCTCGGTGCTGCCAGGAGTCTGGGCCAATGTTCCAGCATCTCGGCCGAGTATACCAATTACGCCAACAGGGCCAACGATTCGATCAGCACCAATGCGCCGCTGGTCCTGGAGTCGATGGTCGTACACCCGTCTTCCCTCGATGCCGCGAGCACGTGGAATTCGGCCAGTGCCCACGAATTCATCGGTTTCCAACTGGCGGACATCGATTATCGCCACCAGGTTTATGGCGACGCGTGCGGCTCGCTCACTTGGCTGCTAGGCCTTCGGTATGCGAATCTGAGACAGAGTTTCAATTCCGACTTCGAGAGCAACACCTCGGCGACCGTCGCCAGCGCCGTCAATTTCGACGGCGCCGGCCTGCGGGTCGGCCTGGAAACCGAGCGGCAGTGCTTCTGCGGCCTGTTCTTCTATGGCAAGACCTCGGCGAGCTTCCTCGGCGGTGAAGTCCGGGCCAATTACCTGCAGACCAGCAGCACCGTCAGCAAGCCGGTCGCCGACACGACCTGGAAGGACTCGCCGTTCGTTTCGATGCTCGACGGCGAGCTGGGCGTGGGCTGGGCGAGGCCCGGCGGACACGTCCGCGCCTCGGTCGGTTATGTGATTTCCAGTTGGCTCAACGCCGTCAAGCCCGCGCCTGGAGTTGACTTGGTAACGTCTTCCGTACGAAGCGGCCTGGAGCAGGGGGAAGCTAACTGCCAACAGCGACCGGCTTGCGGGCCGGGGCGCGGGGCGTGTTGGGACCCGGCTGCGCCGGGCGCCCCGCCGGGGCGGCGGCCTGCTGCGGGGTGGTAGAGCGGCAGCGGGCAACGCCGGGGCGATCGTCGCAGGCGTCGTTGTCCTCGTAGAACGTCGGCGGCTCGTAGGTCCAGCCGGCGGCCAATCGCTTCGCTTCCCGGCGGAGCTTCCAGAGAACGTAAGGACCGCCGACGGCCGCCCAGAACCGGGCCTTCCAGCCAAACTCCCGCTTGAGCTCGGCCAGCAAGGCCGACATCTTGGCGAACATCGCCGGGTTGCCGCGGTAATAGAGCCGCGTGCCGGCCACGGCGGCGGCGAACGTCGTGCCCAATTCCCGCGCCTCCCAGGCGTAGCGGCTGCGGACCCGCGGGTCCGGGTGGTTCTTGTGCCGTTTCCAGCCCGCCAGCGTCGTGCGGACGATGCGGATCGTGCTCGGCCCGTTCCGCTGGAAATCGCGGTTGAACGACCGGAGCATCAGCTCGCCTTCCATGCCGGCGGGAATGTGCGGGTGGCGGTAGTTGAGGACCAACTGCCCGTGGATGTCGCTCTGGTGGCATTCGTCCTCGCTCTTCATCCGGCCGGCGGCCGCCATCTCTTCGTAGAACGGGGTGCCGGGGATCGGCGTGTAGAGCATGAACTGGTGGAAGTCGGTGTCGTGCCGGGCGGCGTACTCGATCGCCTCGTCGATGTTCTCCGGCGTGTGGTTCTCCAGGCCGATCATCGTGGAGCCCAGCACGCGGATGCCGTGCGACTGGAGCTCGCGGACGAGCTCGAAGGTGTCGATGCCCTGGAGCTTGGCGTACCGGCTGTTGCAGCCTTCGATGCCCATCCAGACCCAAGCGATGCCCAGCCGGACCAGTTGGTCGATCGTATAGGAGCGGAGCACGTTGGCGGAGCTGAAGACGTAAAGCGACCAGGGCTTCTGGTGCTGTTCCATCAACTCCAGCAATCGCAGGGTCCGCTTGCGGTTCAGGAGGAAGTTCTCGTCCATGACGAAGAACGAGCGGGCCTTCATGTCGCGCTCGAGCTGGCACATGACG
Organism: Thermoguttaceae bacterium; assembly: GCA_050014815.1. Classification (GTDB taxonomy): domain Bacteria; phylum Planctomycetota; class Planctomycetia; order Pirellulales; family Thermoguttaceae; genus JBEKCP01. Next base: position 2,939 of record JBEKCP010000736.1, read on the forward strand.
TCGAACAGCTCGTCGCCCGTCTTGTAGAAGTTGTACGAATGGCCCTTGCCGCCGAACATGGCGGAGGTGGAGCAGAAGTTGCAGCCCAGCGGGCAGCCGACGGAGGGGACGAGCGTGGCGGCCACGTCGCCGGGTCTCTCGGAGACGGGGATGCCCATGTTCCGCGTGCCGATGCCCGACATGATCAGCGGATGGCGGACGGGCCGGTCAGGGTCCTCGCCCAGGTAGCGGCGGAACCAGCGGACCCCTTCGCCCCGGATGATGAAGTCGGCGTCGATCCGCTCGGCCAGGTCGGGGAGGTTGGCGACGTGGCCCCCGACGACGATCTTCGCATGCGGCTGGTACTGCCGCACCAGCTCGCACATCTTCTTCACCTTGTACTGGTTGGGAATGATCGACGTGATGCCGATCACGTCGTACCGGTTCGTGCGGATCTCCTCGATGAAGCGGTCCAACTGCGGGAAGTCCAACACGGTCGCAGGCGCATCGAGGTTGGCCTGGATCATCATGATGCCCCAACTGCGATGGAACATCCTGAGCGAAAACGGCCCCTGGGTCCGCGTCACCTGGTTGTGGTACAGCTCCATGGGGTTCATCAGGCGGCTGCCGTACTCGTCGTCCTGGGCATAGGGCCCGAACACGCTGGTCAAGAGCACTCGTGCCCGCGAGCCCGCCGGGTGGACGGCCTCGGGCGCGGGGCTGTACGTGACGGGGGTGTTCGGATCGTGTGAAGTCTTCATAATGGAGCCGTCTCTAGTCAGCGGTTTCAAGGGGAAATGCACGGAGGGGATGAAAGGGACACGCATCCCTTTTCCCACTAGTCTGCGCTATTATAGAACCTGTCGCCCGGCCAGAAAGCTCAACTTTGTATCCGTTGTGTAAAAGGTGGGTAATACTTTTGCGCGGCCGGCTGACCTGATGGCCGGGGCAGCCTGGCCCGGTC
>JBEKCP010000737.1:0-3255 GCA_050014815.1 Thermoguttaceae bacterium
CCGTCACCGCGGCGGTCGAGGCCGGCAAGGCGAAGGTCGACGGACTGGGCAAGCTGATCGCCGCCCACGTCATCGCCAGGCCCAGTCCATCCTTGCTGGCCCTGTTGCCAAAAACGTGACCGGGGGGAAAAGGGGGACTGTCCCCCTCTTTCCAGCCCTGCGCTATCCATAGAAAAGGACCGACTCATGGACGCCAATCCCATCATCGGCGTGGCCCTCTTTATGCTCGGCGGCCTGGCTGGGGCCCTCTTCTACATGCCGTTCAGCCGGGTCAAACAGTGGGCATGGGAGAGCTACTGGCTCATTTACGCCGTGGTCGGGTTGATCATCGTGCCCTGGGCCCTGGCGCTGAGCACCTCGCCGAACTTGCTCCCCGTGCTCAGGGCCGCGTCCTGGGAGGAGTTGCGTTACTGCTTTCTCTTCGGCGCCATGTGGGGCGTGGGCGGTTTGACCTGGGGCCTGATGATCCGCTACCTGGGCGTCGGCCTGGGACTGGCGCTGGGTTGCGGACTGACCTCCGCGGTGGGGACGCTCGTGCCGCCCATCCTGGAGCACAAAGCCGGCGAACTCTACGCCACCCTGCCCGGCCAGATATCCCTGGCCGGAGTCGTCGTCTCGATCCTCGGGATCATTGTGGTTGGAATGGCCGGAATGTCCAAGGAACGCGAGCTGCCCGAGGAGGTCAAGAAGAAATCCGTGGCCGAGTACGACTTCAAGAAGGGCATCCTGGTCGCCGTCTTCTCCGGGTTGATGAGCTCCGGCATGAACATCGGCCTGCAAGGGGGCCAGCACTTGCAGGACCTCGCCGAGAGCATCTCGCCCGCAACCTCGCCGACGTGGCGGGGGATGCCGGTCCTCGTGGTGGTCCTGGCCGGCGGTTGCCTGGTGAACGTCTCCTGGTGCCTCTTCCTCAATGCGAAGAATCGGACCTTCGGCGACTACGCCGGGCGGGGCGCGCCCCTGGCGGCCAACTTCGTTTTCGCCGGCCTGGCAGGCGCCATTTGGTGCTCCCAGTTCATCTGCCTGAAAACCGGCGAGCCGAGGATGGAAATCATCGTCTATGCCAGCACCGGGCAGCCGAGGATGGAAAGCACCGCCTATATCGGCTTCGCCGTCCTGATGGCCAGCGCCATCCTGTTCAGCACCGTGTTCGGCATCCTGTTGGGCGAATGGAAAGGCACCAGCCGCCGGACCCGCACGCTGCTGGCGATCGGGCTTGCGCTGCTGTTGGTTTCTTCCGCGGTCGGCGCATTGAGCGGTTACGCGAAAGAAAAGCACCCCGAGTCGCAGCCGCGGGCCGCCGCACCGGGGCTTAAGTCCGCCATACGCTAACCCGAAGCGCAAGCGAGGGGTGGCATGCCCTGAAAGGGCGTGGTTGGACGCCTCACCACGCCCTTTCAGGGCGTGCCATCCAACGGCAACCTTTGGCCACCCCCTGACTCAAACCGGCGCCAGGGCCACGTCAGCCCCCGCGCCGGCCACGTAGGTGATCGTGTAGGCGGTCCCGTTGAAAGTGACCTGTTGCCCTTCCGGCAAACCGGCGAAAGCGCCGCTGACGGCGTTGGAGCCGACGTTGTGGATGAGGACGATCGTCTGCCCATTCGGGTTGGCAAGGCTGCCGTTGAGAACGAGCGTCGCCCCGCCGAGCGAGATCGACCCGCCCACCTGCGTCTGTGTATAGTCCGTTCCGGCCGTCGTGCCGTTGATGTGGACGACGTACTGGGAGCCACTCTCAAGCGTCACATCGCCGCCAACGGTCAGTATTCCCGTCCCGCCGCTGCCCGGCGCGAGCGTACCGCCGCTGGCGACTTCCACGGAGCTGCCGACCGAGCCGGTACCGCCCAAGGCGCCGCCGGCGACGGTGACACCGCCTGTAGCCAGCGACCCGTCGACCCAGAGGGTGCCGGCATTGACGGTGGTCCCGCCGGTGTAGGTGTTCGCGCCCAAGAGGTACAGGTCTGCGCCGCCGGACTTGTTCAGGGCGACCGTGCGGTGCAGGCCGTCCTCGATCACGCCCGAGAAGTTCGATTCGGCCACCTGGTCCGCGTGAAAAGTGGTGGTGCCGCCCGTAGTGCTCTCGTCGGTCACAATGCCTGCGCCCAAAAGGAGTGCTCTCGTCGGTCACAATGCCTGCGCCCAAAAGGAAGCCGACGGTGACGTTATGGGAGTTGAGGTCGAGCAAGCCGCCGGCCCCGACCAGCAGCTTGTTGGTGCCCGCGCCTAGCGCCGAATCGCTGCCGAGGCGAAGCGTGCCGCTGACGACGTACGTGTACCCCGTAAAGTTGGCGTTGTCCCCGGAGAGGGTCATCGCGGCATCCTCGCTGCCTTCCATGTACACCCAGCCCGCGCCACTGAGCGCCCCGGAGTAAGCCTGGTCGGTGGCGTTTATGAAAACCAGCGCCCCGTTGTCGACGATGTTTCCGGTTACCGAGCCGCCGGTGGCGATTACCAGGTCGCCGTTGTTGAGGATGTTCCCGGCCACCGAGCCGTGTTCCGTGTCCCAGCCGAACGTGAGGTACCCGCTGCCGCTGATCGTGGTCCCGCCGTTGTAAGTGTTCGTGCCCAAGAGGTTCAGGAAGCAGTTGCCGGACTTGCTCAGCGCGACCGTTCGATACAGGCCGTCCTCGATCACGCCCCAGAAGTCTGCATCCGCGACCTCGGCCACGGAGAACGTGGTAGTCCCGGCCGTAGTACTGTCGTCGGTCACGGTACCCGAGCCGAGAAGGTAGCCGATGGCGACGTTATGGGCGTTGAGGTCTAGCACGCCGTTCGCCTCGACCACCAGCCCGTTGGTGGCCGCGCCCAGGGCCGAATCGCTGCCCAGGCGAAGCGTGCCCCTGACGACGTACGTGAGCCCCGTATAGTCGCTGTTGTCCCCGGAGAGGGTCATCGCGGCATCCTCACTGCCTTCCATGTACACCGAGCCCGCGCCGCTGAGCGCCCCGGAGTAGGTCTGGTCGGTGGTGTTCAAGAAAATCAGCGCCCCGTTGTCGGCGATGTTTCCGGCCACCGAGCCGTTGGTGGTGCCATACCCGAGAACGAGGCACGCGCTGCCGCTGATCGTGGTTCCGCCGGTGTAGGTGTTAGCGCCCGAGAGGTACAAGTCTGAGTCGCCGGACTTGCTCAGGGCGATCGTGCGGTGCAGGCCGTCCTCGATCACGCCCGAGAAGTTCGATTCGGCCACCTGGTCCGCGTGAAAAGTGGTGGTGCCGCCCGTAGTGCTCTCGTCGGTCACAATGCCTGCGCCCAAAAGGA
>JBEKCP010000738.1:0-3067 GCA_050014815.1 Thermoguttaceae bacterium
CGTGCTCGGCGCGCGGGTGTACGTCTGGGCGCAAGCGGCTGCCGCCAATCCCAATCCGAATCAGCAGGGGGCGCAGATCCTGATCGGCGGCCAGCAGCAGGCGGTCGGCGGCATTTCGATCCGCGCCGATGGCCTGATCGAAAATGCCGGCCGCGACGCCGAGGGCAAGCTGAGGAAGTTGTGGACAGAGGCCGTCAAAAACACCCCCGTCGACTTCCAGGCCGCGGCGCCGCTGCGGAAGGTCTCGCTCCGCGGGCTCGAAACGGCCGTCCGCCAGAGCCTCGACGCGCGAAAGCCGCTGGCGGAGGAGTTCCTCGTGCTCGGCGGCCTCCAGCAGGTCCGCTACGTGCTGGCGTATCCCGAGCAGAAAGACATCGTCCTGGTCGGCCCGGCCGAAGGCTGGAAGGTCGATGCCCGCGGCAACGTGGTCGGCGCGACCACCGGCCGGCCCGTGATGCTCCTGGACGACCTCCTGGTGGCGTTGCGGACGGCCGCGACCACCGCCCGCGGCGGCATCACCTGCTCGATCGATCCAACGGCCGAAGGCATGCAGCAAGTCCGCGGCTACGTTGCCAAGCTCCATACGATCGGCAGCGATCCGGAGGCCACCGCGCGGAACATCGAACAGGCGTTGGGGCGGCAGCAGATCAGCTTCACCGGGGTGCCGCCGACGAGCCATTTCGCCGGCGTGCTCCTGGCCGCCGACTACCGCATGAAGCGGCTGGCGATGAACTTCGAGCCGTCGCCGGTCCGGGGCCTGCCGAGCTTCCTCTCGATGCTCAGCGGCACCGGCCACGGCATGAGCAACCTGATGCAGCGGTGGTGGCTGGAGCCGAAGTACGAGTCGGTGCTCCGCGACGCGTCGGGCCTGGCCTGGGAGCTCGACGGCGGCAGCGTGCGGTGCAAGACGGAGGAGGAGTTCCTCGATGCCGGCGGGAGTCGCCAGGCCCAGGGCAAGGCCAGTCCGCTGGCTCAGAAATGGGCCGACCTGATGACGCAGCACTACGGCGAGTTGGCCGTGGCCGAGCCCGTTTTCGGCGAGCTGCGGAACTGCGTGGACCTGGCCGTCGTCGGGGCGATCGTGGCGCGGATCCGCTTCCAGGAGCCGGAGGCCTGCAACCTGCCGCTCTTGCTGGACGCCTCGGTCGTCAAGACGGCGGAACTGCCGGTAGCGACGCAGGTGGACAGCAAGACGAGCATGCTCAAGAAGGGCCACAACTGGATCCTGAGCGCGTCCGGGGGCGTGGCGATCCAGTCCTGGTGGATCCTGAGCGCGTCCGGGGGCGTGGCGATCCAGTCCTGGAGTCTGGTGGAGAAGGCCCGCACCGCCGATGCCCCGGCCTCGGCCCGGGCCAAGAGCGTCCCCGTTGCGGGCGCCAAGTGGTCCTGGAACTGACGTGTTGAACGCGACAGCCACCCCTCTTGTGGCGGGATCGTCGCGGCGGGGCGCACCGGTTTACATTTTTTCCGCTAATTTGTATACTTTGCTTCACAGTCCGATCGCGCTGTGAACCCAACCGCGGAAAAAAGGAGAATCGCATGGCGTCCCTACCGTCTTACGTGGCCGCGGCCCGGCCGGTGCCGCAGGCCAACCGAGCAGCATGGTACAACACGATTGCGCCAACTTACGCGGGAATCATGCTCTGGTTCGTCTTCTGGCATGATGTCCCTGTCGGCGCCAACCTCGCTGGAGAGGATTTTGGGAAGTACAGTGCCTTTGGCGGCGGTGCATTGGCTGACGGACTCGGCGTCGCTTTCCTCGGCCTGATTCTGGCCGCCCTGATCTGCCATTTCCTGTTCTACCTCGTGCCCGGACTGTTGGGTATGAAGACCGGCCTGCCGTTGTACATCGTCGGGACCTCGACGTACGGGGTCCAAGGCGGGTTCATTATGCCGGGGTTTCTGATGGGGCTGCTGCAGTTCGGGTGGCTCAGCGTGAATGCGTTTTTCGCGGGGATCCTGCTCTGTTCGCCTTGGAACCAAGGCGCAGGGACGCCAGCGCATGCGATTGTTGCCGCTGTTTGGGCGGGCGGTGCCGCGTTCTTGGGACTCAAAGGGCTTCGGTACGTGGCAAAGGTCGCGACGTTCCTCCCTCTCATCCCGCTGGCAATCCTCATCATCCTCTTTGCGTCTACGGCCGGTAGCCTCGGCAAGTTTGATGCCAAGGCCGTGAGCGATGCAGGCGCCAAGGTGAAGGTGGAGGTGAAGAAGGAGGGACAGCCGACGCAGCTCCTGGAGGCCCAGAAGCCGTTGCCGCCGTGGAAACTCGTCGCCCTGCTGTGCACGTATGTCGTCGGGTTCTTCGCGACGGCCGGCGCCGCGGGCACCGACATCTCCATGACCAGCCGCAACGCCAAAGACGTGCAAATGGGCGGACTCGTCGGCATTGCACTGGCGACGATTTTTGCAGGAGGATTATCGCTCTTGATCGTGGCCGGCATCCACGGGGCGGGGAACCTCCCGGATCCCGGCGTGCTGCGCGCCACTGCGCTGATGGACGCCGCGGTCGGTCCCAAGACCGCCAGCATCTTCATGTACCTGTTGGCCATCGCCGCATTCCCCGCTGCGTGCTTCTCCGCAATGATCGCCGCCAACAGCTTCAAGACCACGCTGCCCAACGTGAACCCCTTTATCACCGTCGGGCTGGGCACCATCGCCGCGATTATCCTGGCCGTGACGGGGTATGCCGGGAATGCAACCGGCGTCTTCACGGTGATCGGCGCGTCGTTCGGCCCGGTTTGCGGAGCGATGGCGGCCGATTACTTCTTGGCTGGCCGGAAATGGGCCGGGCCTCGGGCGGGCTTTAACCCGGCGGGGTGGATCTCGTGGGCGGTGGGCTTCGTCGTCGGCGCCGCCGATTTCATCCCGCAGCTCAAGGGCATGGTGCCGGCACCGCCCGTCGCGGCCTTCATCGTCGGCTTCGTACTCTACCTGGTCCTGGCGAAGATCGGGCTGGAGAGCCGCACGCTGGAGATGCCGGCGGCGGAGAAATAGGTCGGTGTTTCACACGGCATGAAAATGTCGCGTTGATCAGCGCGCAACATCGTTTAGCGGGCGGGCTTGCCCG
>JBEKCP010000739.1:0-2725 GCA_050014815.1 Thermoguttaceae bacterium
CGATCAGAAACCACGAGAAACCGGAGGATAGAGTCATGTCGCCAGATTTCGCCAGGACGGGATTCTTGCTGCTGGCCGCCACGGGACTGCTGGCCGGCACCGTGCAGGCCGAACACGAAAAAGCGGGCACAGTTGTCGCCGATGGAAACGCGGGCGCCCAGGCCAAGCCCAACATACTCCGTATGCAGTTGGGAGTCTCGGGCGAGGGGCCAACCCTGAGCGATGCCCTGGCGAAGCTCAAGGAGCGCCGCGAAGCCATCACCGAGAAAGTCAAATCGCTTGGGGCCAAAGCCGGTTCGATCACTGTATCCGACCTGGCAAGTATGGAAGCCAAGGACATTCTGGTTTTGCCGGCCCCGGCGGCCCCACCGCCGCCGACAACGTCGTTGCCGCCGGCATCGCTCCCACCGCCGGCGCCGACCGTACAACCGCCGTTGCCGTCGGCATCGTTCCAGCCGCCGGCCCCACCGCCGCCGATGCCGCCGGTTTTCGCCTCCGCGACGATCATGGTCGACTGGCCGCTTGAGGGCGACAGCTTTGAGGCCCTCCTCCTTTGCTCGCAGACGACACAGCGGCAGATTCGCGACGCCAAACTGGACGCTGGCTCCGCGGCGTTGAAAGAGCTGCGAGCGGCAGTGTTCGCCTCGCTTCACGACTCGTCTGGGAGCCCCTACCCTTTGTCGCCGCCGGCCTCCGCCGCGCGTCAGCCCCTGCCGAACGTCCAGCCGGAGTTCTTCTACGTCGCGAGGCTCTCCCAGGAATGTCGTGACGACCTCATGGCCGAGGCCTTCGCAAAGGCCAAGGCACAGGCCGAAGCTCTGGCCAAGGCGGCCGGCGCCCACTGCGGACCGTTGGTGGAGGTAAGCTGCTCCATCTCGGCGGCCCTCCCCGGCCGCGAAAACGAGGCAATCTCCAACGACCCGGCCGAGCTGCGGTTCAACGTGACGGTGGCGGCGCGGTTCAGGTTACTGCAGCAATAGGGCTCTTCGCCCCAGGAGCCGGGGCGAAGTACTCCACGCCGACATGCGACGGGGACATGGCGGGCAAGGGGTGCGGCATTCAGCAATCTACAGTCCCAGCCACCGCCGAACGGCGCCTTCTAGGCATCGCCCGCCTCGTTGCGATCCAGTGGCACAAAGAGATCTTCTGCCGTGCGGACCAATTGCTCGTTGGTCAGAGGAGGATCGCCCAGCATCGCACTCCGTCGCAGGAGCTCGCTCACCAACTCCCGCTTGTCGTCCTCCGGCAGATGGTCGAACGACTGCAAGATTTCTTGGACTTGTGCGGTCATTTTCACAGCTCCTGCTACGCAGATCCTGTCTCGCCAAGACAACTCTTGTATTATACCTGCTGCGGCGGGAATTGCATCCGGGTAATTCGCGGATGACACAAACTGCCGGCGCGGGATCGCACTTGCCGACGCAGTCGGCGGGCTTTTGACTAACTGATGATCCCGCATGCCCGCTGCGCACGCCGGAGGACCTCGGACGCCTTCTTGCGGGCCGCCGCCGCGCCATCGCCGAGGACCTGGCGGACCGTTTCAGGATGGGCCTCCAGGTCTTTGCGGCGCTCGCGGGCCGGGGCGAAAGACTCGACCGCCAGGTCGGCCAGGGCCTTCTTCACCTCGCCGTAGCCGAACCCGCCCCGCCGGTACGTCGCCGCCATCGCCTCCCGCTGCGAGTCGTCGGCAAACAGCGAGTACAACTCGAAGAGATGGTCCCCCTCGGGCGCCTTGGGCTCCTCCATCGGACGACTGTCGGTCACGATCCGCATGATCTGCTTCCGCAAGACCTTGGGATCCTCGAACACGGCCAGCGTGTTGCCGTAGCTCTTCGACATTTTCTGGCCGAGGACGAAGGTCTCGCCGAACTCGTGGTTGAAGCTGCCGGCGAGGTCCCGGGCCACCTCGATGTGCTGGATCTGGTCCTCGCCCACCGGCACCGTGTCGGAGTCGTAGATCAGAATGTCGGCCGCCATGAGCACGGGGTAGGCGAACAGTCCGGCGTCGGCCCGGATTCCCCGGGCCTTTTTGTCCTTGTAGGCCACGCACCGTTCCAGGAGGCCCATCGGCGCCCCGGTCATGAGGAGCCAGCTAAGCTCGCTCACCTCGGGAATGTCCGACTGGACGAAGAGCGTCGCCCGGCTCGGGTCCAAGCCGAGGGCCAGGAGGTCCAGGGCCGCGTCGAGCGTGTACCGCCGGAGTTCTTCATGGTTGCGGACGGTCGTCAGGGCATGCAGGTTGGCGATGAAATACAACGCCACGTCGGCCTGGTTCTGGAGGTCGATGTACTGGCGGATGGCGCCGAAGTAGTTGCCCCAATGGAAGCGGCCCGTAGGTTGGATGCCGGAGAGTACGCGCATGTGGATGAGGATCAATCGCAGTTGAGGGTTCCGACGATCTGGTCGATCCGTGCGGCGCCCAGCTCGGCCAAGGCGGCGGGCAGGGCGTCGAGGATCTGCATCGACACGGTTGGATTATAGAAGTTGGCGGTGCCGATTTGAACGGCCGAGGCCCCGGTAACGAGGAATTCCATGACGTCGTCGATGGATGCAATGCCGCCGATGCCGACCAGGGGGATGCGGACCGTGCGGGCCGCCTGGTACACCGCCCGCAGGGCGATGGGCTTGATGGCCGGCCCGCTGAGGCCGCCCATGGTGCGGCCCAGCCGGGGCCGCCGCAGCCGCCAGTCGACGGCCATCCCCAGGCAGGTGTTGACCAGGGCCA